>JASBSH010000123.1 GCA_030149025.1 Actinomycetales bacterium
TTCAACGCCAACCCGACCGTCTCGCAGGCCCTGAACCTGCTGCGCCAGGGTGACTCGAAGGTCCGCAGCGGCAACCTGCTGACCCTGCCCGTCGGCGGTGGTCTGCTGTACGTGCAGCCGGTGTACGTCCAGAGCGCGGGCGAGACCTCCTACCCGTTGTTGCAGAAGGTGCTGGTGTCTTTCGGCGGCCAGATCGGCTTCGCCGACACGCTGGACGCGGCGCTGGACCAGGTCTTCGGCGGTGACTCCGGCGCCACGGCTGGGGACGCCGGTGCCGGCGGTGCTGGCGGCGCCGGCTCGGGTACCGGCGGCGGGCAGGGGCAGCCCCAGCAGCCGGAGGCGACCGCTCAGCAGCAGCTGACGAAGGCGCTGCAGGACGCGGACAAGGCGATGAAGGACGCCTCCACGGCGCTGTCCGAGCAGGACTTCGCCGCGTACGGGGAGGCACAGAAGCGCCTGTCGACGGCGATCCAGCAGGCACTGACGGCCGAGGCGGAGATCCGCAGCGCCGGCGGGACGCCGCAGCCGGGGACGACCTCGAGTCCCTCTCCGACGGCTTCCCCTTCGCCAACCGGGACGCCGTGAGTCGGCCCGTTCGGTTCAGCGGGCCCGATCGATTTGCCCCCGCGGCGATGCGCCACGTAGGGTTGAGTCATCGCCGCGGGGTGGAGCAGCTCGGTAGCTCGCTGGGCTCATAACCCAGAGGTCGCAGGTTCAAATCCTGCCCCCGCTACGAATTTCAGGCGCGGAACCTACGGGTTCCGCGCCTGAAAGGTTTGTGGCGATTGATCACATGTCCACTTGGGGTCCTTTGACCGACAGGTCTGCCGGCGCCACCGTGAATGTCTGGCGCCGGCGTGACCGGTCAGGGCATCGCCGGAGCCGTCGGCGACTGGCCGGGACCACACCGTGCGCCGGTCGGTCCAGGACTCGACGACCCCGGTCGCGTGCTCCACGGGCTCGAAGGTGTACCTCTAGTAGTGGCGGATCACGCGTTCGACGGAGACGGTGTCGGCCACGGCCTCACACCTCGCTGTCGTAGTCGAGGACGAGCTCGGGGACGGGAACACCGTCGGCCAGCGAGACCCCGTGCACGTCCCGGACATGGTCGCGGAACCACTGGTCGAACGGCGCCGTCGAACCGCCGATGACGACGAACGCCGCGTCGAGGTCGTCTGCCTCGAGATAGACCACGGCCAGGTCGCCCGTCGGGGTGGTCTGGATCCAGACAGTCTCCTTTGTGATGCCTGCGCGCCGGCGAGCGTCCTCGTACGCCGCCCGCCGCTCCCCTCGCCAGCAGTCGCCCAGCGCGCTGCGGTCGAGATCGGTCCGGCCCGGCAGCACCGGGATGGCGAATCCTACGCTGGGCATGCTGGCTCCTTCTGACGGTCCTGTGGACCCGTATCGTGAAAAGCCGCGCACCGGACGGCGGCGTCAGACCGGCTGGACCACCGTGGCCTTGAAGGGGCCGGCCAGCAGGGCGAGCACGGGAGCCATCGCCTCCGCGGTCGCCGGGTCGCTCATGACAGCGTCCCGGGCGGCGGCCGTCTCCCACTCGGCGATCTCCACCAGGGCGTCGGGGTCGTCGACCACCTCGTAGAAGCTGCTGTCCACCGAACCCCTTTCCTTCAGGGCCGACCGCAGGTCCGCCAGCAGCGTGTGCAGCACGGCCTTGAGCTCGTCGCGCCGTCCGGGCGCGGCCTTCAGCTCGACGATCACCTTGATGGACATGCGGTTCCTCCTTGGCGGTGGGGTGGGCTACTGTTCGACGTACACGGTGAGCGGCGGCACCACGCCGTGGGCCTCCATCTGGACGGCGACCTCCGGAGGCGGCGCGTCGAGCAGCGCCTGCAGAGCGGCCATGTCGTGGATGGTGGCGCTGACGGCGACGCGGTTGCTGGCGTCCATGGCTACGAAGTCGGTGACGTCGGCACCGATCGCGCCCAGCGCTGCAGAGCGCTCGTCCTTGCCCTTGAGCCAGCGCTCGATGTCGACGACGTCGTGGGTGATGACCATGCGTGGCATCTGCTCGTCCCTTGCGTGAGATGGATGGAATGTCCTGCCCACCGTGGTTGCCCGGCGAACAGCCGCGTACGCGGTCGATGCTGCTCCGGCCCGCCGGGGGAGACATCACTCGATCGTGCGATGTCGACCGGTCCCCCTCGGGCCGGCGACTGCGCGGCTCTGGACCCCCATGGCGGCGAGGAGAAGACTCGATCCGTGATGGGGTCGGCGGCGGGGTCGTCTACGTACGGGTTGGTGGGGCGGGACACCGAGCTCGCCTTTGTCGTGGCCGAACTCGTCCGGCTCGGCGCCGGCCGGTCTTCGGTCCTGCTGATCGAGGGGGAGGCCGGCATCGGCAAGACCCGCCTGGTGGAGAGCATCGTCGACGACGCTCGTTCCCGTGGCATGGCGGTGTTCCGGGGTGGGGCCCACCCGTTCGAGCGCACGCGCCCCTTCAGCCTGGCCGCTGCGGCGCTGGGTCTGGGCACCCGGTCGACCGACCCGCGCGCCGCCGCGATCGGTCGACTGCTGGCCGGCCGAGGCCCGGAGGCTTCGCGGCTCGTCGGGGACATCCAGTTCCGCGTCGTTGAGGAGATCGTCGACCTCGTCGAGACGGCGAGCGTCGACCGCCCGGTATTGCTGGTCACCGAGGACGTCCACTGGGCCGACACCGCCAGCCTGTCGACCATCTTGTCGCTGGCCCGCCGCTTGCCGCTCGCGCCGCTGCTCACCGTGGTGACCACTCGACCGTCGCCGCCGGCCGACGTGGTCCGGCTGCTCGACGACCTGGCGGCCGCCGGCGGGCACACCCTCCGGCTACAGCCGCTGACGGCCCAGGACGTCGCCGCTCTCGCGTCACGGTCGCTGGGCGCTGCCCCCGGTCCCCAGCTGACCGCCATGCTGGCCAAGGCCGGCGGAAACCCGCTCTGGGCCACCGCCATGCTCCGGTCCCTAGCTGACGAAGGGCTGTTGCACCGGACGGCCGACCGGGTCGAGGTGATCGGCTCGGAGCTGCCAGCGTCGGTGGCCGACCTGGTGGCTCGTCGTCTGAGGGACCTGCCGAGGCCGGTGCTCGAGCTGCTTCGTGTCACCGCGGTGCTCGGCGACGCGGTGTCCATGCGTGACGTGGCCGACGTCGTGCGGCGACCGCCGGCAGACGTCGCCGCGCAGCTGAGCCAGGCGTACGACGCGCAGCTCCTCGGCGAGGTTGACGAGCGTCTCGTGTTTCGGCACCAGGTCGTGCACGATGCGATCTACCAGCAGGTGCCTGCGCCGGTCCGCCGGATCCTGCACCGCGAGGCCGCGGTCGCG
>JASBSH010000128.1 GCA_030149025.1 Actinomycetales bacterium
TCGGCCAGCGCTGTGGCCAGCCGCTCCTCCACCGCGGACTCGAACATACGTTCGACTATATCCAAGAAGGTCGACGACCGCAAGTGTCTATCACCAAGGCGCCGGACTGTCCGCTCCGCTGGCTAGAGTCCTGGCCATGACCTCACCTGGTTGGCCAGCCCCGTTGGCCGCCTCGCCACTCCGGGCGCAGGTCAACCTGCCCGGTTCCAAGTCCCTGACCAACCGCTACCTCGTCCTTGCCGCCCTCGCCTCTCAGCCCTCGCGGCTGCGCTCTCCCCTGCGGTCACGCGACACCCTTCTCATGGCCGACGCGCTCCGGTCCCTCGGCGTGGGCATCGAGAACATCCCCACCCCTGAGGGCATCGACGACTGGCACGTCAGTCCGGGAGCGCTGACCGGTGGCACCCCGATCTACTGCGGTCTGGCCAGCACCGTGATGCGCTTCCTGCCGCCGGTGGCGGCTCTGGCCGCCGGCAGCGTCCGCTTCGACGGCGACGACCGGGCACGCGAGCGGCCCATGCGCCCGATGCTCCAAGCCCTGCGCGACCTGGGTGTCGACATCGACGACGAGGGGCGCGGGACCATGCCTTTCACCGTCAACGGGCGTGGCGCCGTCCGGGGTGGAGAAGCCGTCCTGGACGCCTCGGCCTCCAGCCAGTTCGTCTCGGGCCTCCTGCTCGCCGGCGCCCGCTTCGAGAACGGCGTGACCGTCGTCCACCGCGGTGATCGTCTTCCGAGCCAGCCGCACGTCAGCATGACGGTGGAAACCCTGCGGGACTGCGGTGTCGTCGTCGACGACACCGAACCGGACCGGTGGCGCGTCGAGCCGGGCGAGATCACCGGCCTGGACGTCCAGGTCGAGCCGGACCTGTCCAACGCCGCTCCGTTCATCGCTGCCGCGGCGGTCACGGGTGGGGAGGTCACCATCCCCGGTTGGCCCCAGTGGACCACCCAGGCGGGCGACGCCATGCGGAACCTCCTGGACCGGATGGGCGCCGAGATCAACCTCGACCGCTCCGGGCTGACCGTGCGCGGGTCCGGCGAGCTCTACGGCATCGACGCCGATCTGCACGAGGCCGGCGAGCTCACCCCCGTGATGGCCGCCCTCGCAGCGCTCGCGGAGTCGCCCTCCCGGCTACGAGGAGTGGCCCACCTGCGTGGTCACGAGACCGACCGGATCGCCGCCCTGCGCACCGAGATCAACGCCCTCGGCGGCGAGGTCACCGAGACGGAGGACGGTCTGGTGATCAAACCGAAACCGTTGCGCGGCGGGCTGTTCCACACCTACCACGACCACCGTCTCGCCCAGGCCGGCGCGATCATCGGCCTGCGCGTCCCCGGCATCCTGATCGAGAACGTGGAGACCACCGCCAAGACCCTGCCCGGCTTCACGACGCTGTGGCGGCAGATGTTGGCCAGCACGGGCGCAGAGCTGCAGCAGGGCCGAACCGGGTGAGCTCGTGACCCCGGCCCGCCGCCGGCGCTACGACGAGACCGACGTCCGCATCAGGCCGAATCCGCGGGGGTCCAGGCCGCGGACGAAGGACCGGCCCCAACACGCCGACGCGGTCCTGGGCCGGGTCCTGACCGTCGATCGCGGCCGGTACACCGTGCTCGTCGGCGAGGACACACCGGACGAGCGGACCGTCCTCGCCATGCAGGCGCGAGAGCTCGGGCGTGCCGGCATCGTCGTCGGCGACCGTGTCGCACTGGTCGGGGACACATCGGGGACGGCGGACACGCTGGCTCGGGTGGTACGGCGCGAGCCGCGTACGAGCGTCCTTCGCCGGACCGCTGACGACACCGACCCGGTCGAGCGCGTGCTCGTCGCCAACGTGGACCAGCTGGTGATCGTGACGGCGCTGGCGGACCCGGAGCCGCGGCGCCGCATGGTGGACCGATGCCTCGTCGCCGCGTTCGACGCGGGGCTGGACCCGCTGCTCTGCCTCACCAAGGCGGACCTGGCCGACCCGGCCGGGTTCCTCGCCGGATACGCCGACTTGGACGTGCCCACCGTGGTCACCCGCCGGCCCGCAGGGGCGTCCGGCGACGGCGCCGCCCCGATCGGGGTCGAGCACCTGCGCCGGGAGCTGACGGGGCGGACCAGCGTGCTCGTGGGCCATTCCGGGGTTGGCAAGTCGACCCTCGTGAACGCGCTCATCCCCGGTGCGCAGCGTGCGACCGGTGCCGTGAACGAGGTCACCGGACGAGGCCGCCACACCTCCTCCTCCGCCGTCGCCCTCCGGCTCCGGGACGCGGACGGCGCGCCCTCCGGCTGGGTGATCGACACACCGGGGGTGCGGTCGTTCGGGCTCGCCCACGTCGACCCGCAACACCTGCTGCAGGCGTTCCCCGACCTGCTGCCCGGCAGCGCCGACTGCCCGCGGGGCTGCTCCCACGACGAGCCGGAGTGCGGTCTGGACGAGTTCGTGGCATCAGGGGCCGCCGGCCCCGCCGGCCCGCACCGGCTGGAGTCGCTCCGACGGTTGCTGCGCAGTCGCACGGAACCGTCCTGACCACCCGGCAGTCCGGCCACGCCCTTGCCGTCGACCCGTCGAGCCGTCGACCCGTCGAGGGTAGGCTCCGCCGTCCCGCGCCTCCCCCGCCGCTGCGGCCCCACCGGGTACCGTGCGCCACGTGACCACCGAAGCCCTGCGCCGCACCGCCGCCTACGACGACGACCTGCGGCTGGCGCACGTCATCTGCGACCAGGTGGACGGCGTCACGATGTCCCGCTTCAAGGCGCAGGACCTGACCGTGGAGACGAAGCCGGACCTCTCCCCCGTCAGCGACGCCGACCGCAGTGCGGAGGAGCTCGTACGGGCGCAGCTACGCCGCACCAGGCCGCGTGACGCCGTCCACGGCGAGGAGATGGACCCGACCGGGCACGGGCCGCGGCAGTGGGTCGTCGACCCGATCGACGGCACCAAGAACTTCGTGAGGGGCGTCCCTGTGTGGGCCACGCTCATCGCCCTGATCGACCACGGCGCGCCGGTACTGGGTGTGGTCTCGGCACCCGCCCTGGGCAGGCGCTGGTGGGCGGCGAACGGCTCGGGCGCCTGGACCGGTCGGTCCCTGTCCTCCGCCAGCCGCATCCACGTCTCCTCGGTGTCAGCGCTGGAGGACGCGTCCCTGTCGTTCTCCAGCCTGTCCGGCTGGGAGAAGCAGGGCCGGCTGGAGAACCTCATCGGCCTGACGCGAAGCGTCTGGCGCACCCGTGCCTACGGCGACTTCTGGTCCCACGTGCTCGTCGCCGAGGGCGCCGTGGACATCGCCTGCGAGCCGGTGCTGGCCTTGCACGACATGGCCGCGCTGGTGCCGATCGTCACCGAGGCGGGCGGCAGGTTCACTTCACTGGACGGCGAGGACGGCCCGTTCGGCGGCAACGCGGTCACCACCAACGGCCTCCTCCACAAGGCGGTCCTGGACCAGCTCAACGCGGACCTCGACACCCGCAGCACCGACGGGGCCAGCAGCAACGCGTAGAGGTCGAACCAGCCGTAGCCGCCCGCTGCCCCGGACGGCGGGTTGCCCCTGCTGATCACGCCCAGGACCGGGACCCGGCGGCACGTAGACCGGCACGTTCTCCAACCGGTAGGTGTACGCCTCCAGCAGCGGGGAGAACGTGTACTCCACCACCGTCGCGAGCACCACGACGACGCCGGTCTGGGCACGGACGAGCGGCGTCTCGCGCGCGAGCGCGGTGATCAGGACGGCCCAGGTGAGCAGCCCGAGTACCACCTGCTCGAGCATCGGGCCCGGACCGGTCCAGCACCAGCACGACCCCGATCCAGGTCATGACAGCCGGCGCCGAGAGCGAGGTCCGGGACGGTCGGGCGGGTGGTCACCGGCCCGATGATGCCGGACGCCGGCAGCGCACGACGCGCAGGTCAGCGCCGGCGGCCGCGGTCGGCGGCGGTCTGCCGTCGGCCCTTTGACGACCGGTTCGGGCCCCCACGCCCCGCCGGGCGCGTCGATCGGTCCGGCCGCTGCAGCGGGCGGATCACGACCGGCGTACCCGACGTCGCGATCTCCCGGACGGCGTCGTGGCCGGGGTGGACGACGGTGACGTCCGCCACGACCCTCGCCTCCCGGTGCAAACGGCTCATCCCCCGCGCCTGCTCGGGCTGGACCAGCGCGACCACGGTCCCGGAGGTTCCGGCCCTGGCGGTGCGACCCGACCGGTTCAGGTAGTCCTTGTGGTCGTTCGGCGGGTCGAAGTGAACAACGAGGTCGACGTCGTCCACGTGGATCCCACGGGCAGCCACATCGGTGGCGACGAGGACGCGCGGCCGGCCGGAGGTGAAAGCGTCCAGTGCCCGCTGCCGGGCGTTCTGGCCGAGGTTGCCGTGGATGGTCGCGGCCTCGACGCCTTGGCGCTCAAGCTGTTTCGCGAGCCGGTCCGCCCCGTGCTTCGTCCGCACGAAGAAGAGGGTGCGGCCCGGCCGTGCGGCCACCTCCGCCGCCACTGCCACCTTGTGCTCGGACTGCACCGTGAAGACCTTGTGGTCCATCGACTCCACGGGTGAGGCGGCCGGGGCCACGGCGTGGACGGACGGGTCGGTGAGATACCGGGCGACGAGGCGGTCGACGCCGCGGTCGAGGGTCGCGGAGAACAGCATCCGCTGACCACCGTCAGGCGTGGCGTCCATGATGCGGGTGACGGCCGGGAGGAAGCCGAGGTCCGCCATGTAGTCCGCCTCGTCCAGGACGGTGATGCGGACCTGCTCGAGGGTGACGGCGCGCCTGTTCATGAGGTCGATCAGGCGACCTGGCGTGGCGACCACCATGTCGACGCCCCGCTGGAGATCGGAGATCTGCCGGTTGATCGGGGCGCCGCCGAAGACCGTGGCGATGCGGACCCCGACCGGTCCTCCCAGCACGGTCAGCGCATCCGCCACCTGCTTGGCGAGCTCGCGGGTCGGCACGAGGACGAGCCCCCTGGGGGTTCCCGAAGCCCGCTTGCCGCCCGACAGCCGGGCCAGCATCGGCAGGCCGAACCCCAGGGTTTTGCCGGAGCCGGTCTGCGCTCGCCCGAGGATGTCGCGTCCGGCGAGGGCGTCGGGCAGGGTGCGTGCCTGGATGGCGAAGGGCTTTTTCATGCCCTGTGCCGCCAGCGCCTCGACAAGTGGCGTCGGCAGCCCCGTCTCGGCGAACGAAGCGATGTCGGGGGCGGGGGCGTTCTGGGCGTCGTCCAGCAGCCGGTCCAGCTCGGTCTTCACCGTCGGCTCGGGGGCGGGCCCGCGGCGGGGTGCACCGGCGGTGCCGTTGCCTCTGCTGTGCTGGGGGCGGCGGCGACGCCGCTCGCTCGTGCGGTTCGGGGTGCGGTCAGTGGTGCGGGATGAGTCGGACATGCGTAAGCAACGGCTCCGTAGCGGAATCGACGGCCGCGTACGTGCCGGTGGGGCCTTACGTCCCAGCACCGTGGCACCCGTCCGACCTGCGGGCCGGATGGGGATGACGAGGGCGACCTCGCGGGCCAGCTCGCCCGCAGGAGTGGGCCGGCAGATCGCCGGCCACGTCCATTCTACGGGTCGACCGACGTGCCGGTGACCACTCCTGCTGGCGCCTTGCTCACATCCGGCGCCGGTTACATGCGGTGCTGTCTAGGCGCGGTGCTCCTCCGTGCCCATCCCCAGGGCCCGGGCGACGTCCTGCACGTTCTGGAACTGCCGGTCAGCCGGCAGCGACTCCAGGGCCCCGATCACGGCATCGGTCGCCTGGTTCTCCCGCGCGGTCTGCACCAGCGAGTCGCGGTCGCCGGGGAAGGCGTGGATGCCGAGGTAGCGCGCCACCTCCGAGCGGGCCTCGACGTCCTCCGGCGTCATGCCGGGAGGGGCGCTGCGCAGGTCGTCCGGGACGATCATGCGGTCACCGGTCGGCTGGTCCTCGCCCGCCGGTTCCGGCTCCCGCCACTCCTCGGCCCGGGTGCTGCGCCCCGCACGCACCTCACCCTGCGTCTCGTGCTTGAGGCGCTCGTCCTGGCCCTGCCCGCGAGAACCGCCCGACTGCCGACTCATCCCGTCCTCCTGTTCGCCGCCGATCACCTGCGCGGCATCCGTCGTTGGCATCAGTGACGAGCACGCCGTACCCGCTCAACGAGCGGAAACACCCGGACACCGTCATGATCGCTACCAGCACGGTGCCGGAACAGCCGGCGCCGCCGGGAGAGGAGGACAAATGATCATCCTGGGGCTAATTCTGCTCGTCCTCGGGTTCCTGTTGAGTATCAACATCCTCTGGACGATCGGCATCATCCTCATCGTCGTCGGGGTGATCCTCTGGATCCTCGGGGCCACCGGCCGCGCGGTCGGGGGGCGAAAGTACTGGTACTAGTTCCAGTTAGCTCGCTGGTGATCATGTGATCCCGGTCCCGTGTTGGCCGGGATCACATGGTCACCCCCGGGACTGGGTATCCACACGGCCATGACGGACATCCACGCAACGCACGGCGAGAACGGGCCGGCTCCGCACCCGACGAAGGAGCTGTCGGACGACGAGCTGTTCACTGAGCTGGCCCAGCTGTACGAGACCCGGCTCGAGACCCTTCGGCACGGCTCCGACTCCGCCCTGGAGAACTCCGACCGGCGCATCGACGAGCTCGAGCGCGAGTACGTTCACCGGCACCCGCAGCGCGAGGTCTCACCGCGACGGCTGCGGCCGGACGAGACGTCCCTGACCCCGCCCAAGCACTGAGGCACTACAGCAG
>JASBSH010000129.1 GCA_030149025.1 Actinomycetales bacterium
GGACATCGTCCTCTCGCTGGCCGAGGTGGACCTGGTCCACCTCGGCCGGAGGCTTGTCCTCGCCCCGGCCCACAAGGTCTCGATCGCCGGTATCGGCGCGGAGCGCCAGTGATCGGCCTGTATGCGGTGTTCCCCCCACGATGCCGCGGACGTGAACGGGCTGGAGACCTTCGCGGGCGAGCACGTGAAAGTGCTGTACGAAACCCAGGACTTCACACCGGGGCGCAGCGTCGACGACGTCCTCGTCTTCGGGAGAAAGCTTCAACGCGCCGCTGAACCGGGCCAGTGCTGCCTGTGCGTTACGGCTCGGTGGTGGCGTACGTCGCCGAGCTCGCTGACCCGGTGCGGGCGCGCGAAGCCTCGTGGGCCGAGCAGCTCGACCGAGTGGCAGGCCAATGCGAACTCATCGTCCACCTTCGCGTGCCTGAGGAGCCATCGGCTTCCCGGACGGACGAGGGCAACGAGAGCGGCACCGCGTATCTACGACGGCGAGCGGCTCACCTCCACGCCCGCGAGGCGGTTCTCACCGGCCTTCTGCAAACGGTGGGGCCCAGCCTGAGAGCGCATCGTTGCCTGACTGGCACCAGCGAGGGAGCGCGTGGCGTTGCTGGTGCCCCAGTCCGACGTGAACGGCGTACGCGCCGCCATCGAAGAATGGGGCGACTCAACTGATCTCGGCGTGAGGGTGTCCGGGCCCTGGCCCCCCCTCCAGCTTCTGCGAGGACCCGGGTTCGTGATGGTCGAGAAAGCCGGAACACGGTGCGCGTCCCTGGTACCCGTTTGACGAACCCCCAAAGGGGCAGCTGCCTTCGGCGCTGAGCCGTAGGGTTGAGGCTGACCCCGAGAACGTCGAGAAGGGCCTGGCGCAGCTCGTCCTCACCCTCGTGGAGCTCCTGCGCCGGCTGATGGAGCGGCAAGCCATCCGCAGGGTGGACGCCGGGGGCCTCGAGGACGATGAGATCGAGTGGCTCGGAACCACATTGATGCTTCTGGAGCAGCGCATGGAAGAGCTGCGGGAGCACTTCGGCCTGGAACCCGAGGACCTCAACCTGGACCTCGGTCCTCTGGCGCGCCCGCTCTGACAGACCGTTCGACGCCGCGGTATGTTCTTCATGGCGACTTCCGTCCAGGCTGCGGGACCAAAGGCCCTGCTTGGGGCCCGTCATATCGGGAATGGTTGGGCGGTGCGTTCCTTGCTCCGGGTCCGTCGGCGCTCAGCCGGCGAGGGTCCATGGTTCCGTGGCCGTCCGCTGGCCGCCATCCTCGTCGCGGTGGTCCTGTTCGCCGGCGTCTTCGTCCTCCGCCTGTTCACGGACGACCCGGCGGACGTCGTCACGACGCTGTACACCCTCCCCATCGCGCTGCTCGCAGTGACTTTCGGTCTCCGTGGCGGGCTGCTGTCAGGCATCGCCGGCGTGGTGCTGGTCGTCGTCTGGGCGGTCCTGCGGGACGTCGACATCTCGCCGCTCGGCTGGGCCGCCGTGTGCCTGCCCCTGCTGCTGCTCGGAGCTCTCCTCGGGCAGGCGTCGGACCAGATCGTCGACAGCGAACGTGAGCGCGTCGCCCTGGAGCGTGCGGCGGAACGTCAGCGGGACGCCGTCGAGATCAACGACACCATCGTGCAGGGCATGTCGGCTGCGAAATGGTCGCTCGAGGCCGGCAACATCGACCGCGGCCTCGAGACCCTCAGCGACACCCTGCGCCTCGCCCACGAGCTCGTCTCCGACCTGTTGCGCAGTGCCGACATGGGGCCCTCCGCGAACGGCTCGACCCGGGCGGGCAAGGCCTCCGACACGCTGCCCGGGTAGCTGTCGAGCCGCCGCTCCCTGAGCATGCCCGCATGAATCCGGCTGGTCATTGGGACTTCGGCGACTTCCCCCGCTCGTCCCGCATCCTGCGCTGCCCCTCGATCTGCTCCGTAACCCCGGGTACGGGTGTCAGCGGGCGCTGCCCGGACGGCGAGCTGTTTCCGTTCTTGGCCGCCTCACGACGCGGGTCCGGCCACAGGCGGTCCACCGCCGCGTTGAGGCCGGCGCCGATCAGCACTGCGATGGCGATGAGGTACAGCCAGATCATCACCACGATCGGGGTGGCGAGGGGACCGTAGATGGACGTGCCGCCGATCGACTCGGTGATCACCCAGCGCATCACGAAGCTGGCCACGACCCAGATCACGAGGGCGAGCAGCGCGCCCGGCAGGTCCCGGCCCCACGGCGACCGGATCGGCGTCGCCACGTGGTACAGCGTGGTCAGCAGGGCGATACCGGCGAGGACGACGACGGGCCAGTAGAGCGTCAACAGCCAGCTCATGGGGTCCGGCAGCCACCTACCGAGGATGCTCGGGCCGATCAGCACCAACGGCACCGTGATCGCCCCGAGTGCCAGGGTCATCAGGTACAGGCTGAAGGACAGCGCGCGGGTACGGACGATGCCGCGGTGCCCGCCCATCCCGTACATGATCGAGATGGTGTCGATGTAGACGTTCAGCGCGCGCGACCCGGACCACAGGGACAACACGAAACCGATCGAGATCAGGTCGAACCGTGGCCCGGTCATGGCCTGCTGCAGGGTCGGCAGGATCACCGAGTTGACCGCATCCGAGGTCAGGAAGGGTTCCAGGCGACGCTGCAGCCCTTCGATCAGCTGCTCCTGCGACGTCGTGCCGAGCTCCGACCCCACCCACGCTGCGGTGCCCGCGAGCCCGAGGACCAGGGGCGGCAGTGACAACAGGGCGAAGAAACCCGCCTCCGCCGCCAGCCCGGTGACCCGGTAGCGCATGCAGACCTCGACCGTCGTGACGATCATGTCCCAGAGCGCGCGTAGGGGCCGGCGCCGGCGCGCTCTCACCACGTGGTCCCTGAGCCGCGCCGTCGCGCTGGTACTGGTGACGGCCACACCCTGCACGCTATCCACGCGCGAGAGACCGAGCACGGCGGCGCGCTGCGCAACCGCCCAGCAGTTGCCCATCCCACACTCAGCACGGCGAATGCACGCGGCACCACGGCTACCGTGAGGCCATGCTCGTCACTCACGAGGTCTCCAACCAGGTGCCGGACCTGCCCGACGTCGACCTGCTGGCCGAGGACAGCGCTTTGCAGGAGGCGGTCTCACGGTACGCGGCGGACCACCGACCGGCTCTGCAGCAGCTCGCCGTCCTCGCCGGAAGTGCCCGCGCCCGCGGCTGGGGTGAGCAGGCGGACCGGTACCCGCCGGTCCTGCGCACCCACGACCGCCGCGGTGAGCGCGTGGACGAGGTCGAATACCACCCTGCGTACCACCAGCTGCTGCGCACCGGCGTCGAGCACGGCCTGGCGGCGGCGCCGTGGACGGCGCGACCCGGGTCCGGCGCGCACGTCGCCCGAGCGGCCGGCTTCTACCTGTGGACCCAGAACGACGCCGGGCACGGGTGCCCGCTGTCGATGACGTACGCGGCCGTCCCGGCCCTGCGGCACGACCCCGACCTCGCCGCGATCTGGGAGCCGCGGCTGACCAGCACCGACTACGACGTCGGGCTGCGCCGCGCCTCGGACAAGGCCGGTGCGCTGGCCGGGATGGGCATGACGGAGAAGCAGGGCGGCTCGGACGTTCGGGCGAACACCACCGCCGCCGTGCCGGAGCCGGGCGGGCCGCTCGAGGGCGGCGAGACCTACCGGCTGACCGGGCACAAGTGGTTCTGCTCCGCTCCGATGAGCGACATGTTCCTGGTGCTGGCCCAGGCGCCCGGCGGTCTGACGTGCTTCGTCGTGCCGCGCGTGCTCGACGACGGCAGCCGCAACACCTGGCGGCTGCAGCGCTTGAAGGACAAGCTCGGCAACCGGTCCAACGCCTCCTCCGAGGTGGAGCTCGCCGGCACGTGGGGCGTCCGCCTCGGCGGCGAGGGTGCCGGGGTGCGCACGATCCTGGCCATGGTGGCCGCGACGCGGCTGGACTGCGTGGTGGGCTCGGCGGCGACCATGCGTGCGGCCCTGCGTGTCGCCGTCCACCACATCCGGCACCGGAGCGCGTTCGGCACCCTGCTGGCCGACGCGCCGCTCATGCGAATGGTGGTGGCCGACCTCGCGATCGAGTCCGAGGCCGCGACCGTGCTCAGCATGCGGCTGGCTGCGGCGCAGGACGCCGAGCAGCACGACCTGCTGCGGCTCGCCGTCGCCGCGGGCAAGTACTGGGTGTGCAAGCGGACGCCGGCGATGGTCGCCGAGGCACTGGAGTGCCTGGGCGGCAACGGGTACGTGGAGGAGAACGGGGTGGCGAGGCTGTTCCGTGAGTCTCCGCTCAACTCGATCTGGGAGGGCTCGGGCAACGTCAACGCCTTGGACGTCGTCCGGGCGCTGCGCACCGCCCCGGAGGCGGCGGACGCGCTCCTCGCCGAGCTGGACCTGGCACGGGGCGCACACCGGAGACTGGACGGCGAGCTGGTCGCCTTCGAACGCACGCTGCGGGCCGCCGCGGAGGCGGCCGCGCAGGAGCCTGACCAGCTCGCGGCCGGCGCTCGCTGGCTCGTGGAGCGTGCCGCGGTCCTGCTGCAGGCCTCGCTGCTGGTCCGGTTCGCGCCGTCGGAGGTGGCGGACGCCTTCGTCGCCACCCGCGTCCGCCGCGGTGGCGGCATGGGCTTCGGCACGCTGGAGCTCGACGTCGACACCTCCGGGCGGGTGATCGACCGCTCGGTCGTGGCGGTCTAGCTCTTCGCCCTCTTCGCCCGAGGAGTGCTTCTCGACCGGATGCGCGATGATGGGGCGCCGGCCAGCGGGTCCGGCTACGACTTGACACCGACGAAAGAGATCCATGCAGATCTGGCCCGGACGCCCCTACCCCCTCGGCGCCACGTTCGACGGCTCCGGCACCAACTTCGCGCTGTTCTCCGGCGTCGCGGAGAAGGTGGAGCTCTGCCTCATCGGCGAGGACGGGCAGGAGGAGCGAGTCCTGCTGACCGAGGTGGACGGCGGGGTGTGGCACGGCTACCTGCCCGGGGTGCAGCCGGGACAGCGCTACGGGTACCGGGTGCACGGGCCGCTGGAGCCCGAGAAGGGCCTGCGCTGCAACGCCTCCAAGCTGCTCCTGGATCCCTACGCCAAGGCGATCGAGGGACAGGTCGACGGGGACCCGTCGCTGTTCTCCTACCAGTTCGACGACCCGATGAAAATCAACGACGACGACAGCCTCGGGCACACGATGCTGTCGGTGGTCGTGAACCCGTACTTCGACTGGGGCGACGACCGCCACCCCCGCCACGAGTACCACGACAGCGTCATCTACGAGGCGCACGTCAAGGGGCTGACCCAGACCCACCCCGGACTTCCGGATGAGCTGCGCGGCACCTACGCCGCCGTCGGGCACCCGGCGATGATCGACCACCTCACTACGCTCGGCGTCACCGCGATCGAGCTCATGCCCGTCCACCAGTTCGTCCAGGACACCCACCTGGTCGAGAAGGGCCTGTCGAACTACTGGGGCTACAACACCATCGGCTTCTTCGCTCCTCACAACGCCTACAGCGCCTTCGGCTCGCGCGGCGAGCAGGTGCAGGAGTTCAAGGGAATGGTCAAGAACCTGCACAACGCAGGTATCGAGGTGATCCTCGACGTGGTCTACAACCACACCGCGGAGGGCAACGAGCTCGGGCCGACGCTGTGCTTCCGCGGCATTGACAACACGGCGTACTACCGGCTCGTCGACCAGCGGCCGGAGCACTACTACGACACGACCGGGACCGGCAACAGCCTGCTCATGCGCAACCCGCACGTGCTGCAGCTGATCATGGACTCGCTCCGCTACTGGGTGCTCGAGATGCACGTGGACGGGTTCCGTTTCGACCTGGCGGCAACGCTCGCCCGGCAGTTCCACGAGGTCGACCGGCTGAGCGCGTTCTTCGACCTGGTGCAGCAGGACCCGGTCGTCAGCCAGGCCAAGCTCATCGCGGAACCGTGGGACCTCGGCGCCGGCGGCTACCAGGTCGGCAACTTCCCTCCCCTGTGGACGGAGTGGAACGGCAAGTACCGCGACACCGTGCGGGACTTCTGGCGGGGTGAGCCCTCCACCCTGGGCGAGTTCGCGTCCCGGATCAGCGGCTCCTCCGACCTGTACCAGGACGACGGCCGCCGCCCGATCGCGAGCATCAACTTCGTCACCGCCCACGACGGGTTCACGTTGCGGGACCTGGTCTCCTACAACGAGAAGCACAACGAGGCGAACGGCGAGAACAACAAGGACGGCGAGAGCCACAACCGCTCCTGGAACTGCGGTGTCGAGGGCGAGACCGACGACAAGGACGTGCTGGCTCTGCGTGCCCGGCAGCAGCGGAACTTCCTCGCCACGCTGCTGCTCTCCCAGGGCGTGCCGATGCTGTCCCACGGCGACGAGCTCGGGCGCACCCAGGGGGGCAACAACAATGCCTACTGCCAGGACAACGAGATCGCCTGGGTCGACTGGGACCTGACCGACGAGCAGAAGGCGCTGCTCGACTTCACCCGGGACCTCGTGCGCCTCCGGCGTGACCACCCGGTGTTCAGGCGCCGCCGGTTCTTCGCCGGCGAGCCGCGGCACGGTGGCGAGAGCGAGCTCGGCGACATCGGATGGCTGAAGCCGGATGCCTCCCACATGGCGGAGGAGGACTGGCAGATCGGTACGGCCCGCGCCGTCATGGTGTTCCTGAACGGCGAGGCAATCCGCGAGCCGGACACGCGCGGTGAACGAATCGTCGACGACTCCTTCCTGGTGATCTTCAACGGCCAGCCCGAGGAGCTGCGGTTCACCCTGCCGGACGCCGAGTACGGCGAGGAGTGGCACGTCGTCTTCGACACCGCCGGCCGGCTGGACCAGGACGCCGTGCTGGCGCCGGGTCAGTCGTTGTCCGCCGAGTCGCGCAGCGTCGTGCTGCTGTGCCGGCTGCGGCCGCAGTCGCTGTGACCGCCTCAGAGCAACAGCTCGGCAGCAACGAAGGCAGCTCGCCGGCGCTCCCGATCTCGACCTACCGGCTGCAGGTCAACGCGACGTTCGGGTTCGACGATGCCGCCAGGCAGGTGGAGTACCTGGACAGGCTTGGCGTCACCCACGTGTACCTGGCGCCGATCCTGCAGGCGGTGCCCGGGTCGATGCACGGGTACGACGTCGTGGACCACTCCCGGCTGTCGGAGGAGGCGGGCGGCCAGGAGGCGTTCGGGCGCCTGGTGTCCGAGCTCCGCTCACGCGGCATGGCGGCGGTCGCCGACGTGGTGCCGAACCACATGGCGGTGCCGACCCCGGCATCGCTGAACACAGCCCTGTGGTCGGTCCTGCGGGACGGGCCGGACTCCCGGTTCGCCCGCTGGTTCGACATTGACTACGGCACAGAGGGCCATGCGCTGCTGATGCCCGTCCTGGGCAAGCGGATCGGGCAGGTGCTGGCCTCTGGTGAGCTGGTCCTCGACACCTCCGGCGACGAGCCGCTGCTGCGCTACTACGACCACGTCTTCCCGGTCAGGCCCGGCACCGAGTCCCTGCCGCTCGCCGAGCTCGTCGACCGCCAGTGGTACCGGCTGGCCTACTGGCGGGTGGCCGACGAGGAGCTGAACTACCGCCGGTTCTTCGACGTCGACACACTCGCCGCCCTCCGGGTCGAGGACGAAGAGGTCTTCGACGCCACGCACGAGCTGCTCCTCGGGCTCGTGCGGGACGGCAAGCTCGCCGGGCTCCGCATCGACCACCCCGACGGGCTCGCGGACCCCCGCGAGTACCTGCGCCGGCTCGCCAACAGGACGGACGGCGCGTGGGTGGTCGTAGAGAAGATCCTAGAGGGCGACGAGGAGCTGCCGTCGGACTGGCCGTGCGCCGGCACGACCGGGTACGACTCCCTGCTGCGCATCGGCGGGCTGTTCATCGACCCGATGGGCGCCTCCGAGCTGACCGCTCTGCTGGCCGAGGTCACCGGGGACGGCCCGGACTTCGGCGCCGTGGTGGAGCAGGCCAAGCGCGAGGTGGTGCAGCACGGCCTGTACGCCGAGGTCGCCCGCCTCGCCGACCTGCTCGCGGAGATCTGCCACTCCGACGTCCGGCTGCGGGACCACACGCGTCGGGCCCTCTACGAGGTGGTCGTCGAGCTGCTCGTCGCGTTCTCCCGCTATCGCGCGTACGTCGTGCCGGGAGAGCCCGCGCCGCTGGACGCCGTCGCGACGCTCGATGCCGCCGTCCAGATCGCCCGGACCCGGCTCGAGGACGACCGGCAGGAGACGCTCGATGTCGTGCGGGACCTGCTGCTCGGTCGTGAGGCCGGCAGCGCCGGCCGGATCAACGAGAAGGCGCGTGGGGAGCTGATCGTCCGGTTCCAGCAGACGTGCGGGCCGGTGATGGCCAAAGGCGTTGAGGACACAGCCTTCTACCGGTGGTACCGGCTCGCGTCGCTCAACGAGGTGGGTGGGGACCCGACCCGCCTCGGGGTCTCACCGGAGGAGTTCCACTCGTTCGCCGCCCGCCTGGCGCGGGACTGGCCGACCACCCTGACCGCGCTGTCGACGCACGACACGAAGCGGTCGGAGGACACCCGGGCGGCCCTGGCGGTGCTGTCCGAGCTGCCGGGCCCGTGGGCCGAGCAGGTGCGCCAGTGGCGCGAGCGGGCCGCCGCCCACCGCAGCCCCCTGCTGGACGGCAGCACCGAGTACCTGGTGTGGCAAACGCTGGTCGGAACCTGGACTCCGCGTGGGCCGATCAGCGCCGATCGGCTCGTGGAGTACCTGCTGAAGTCCGTGCGCGAGGCCAAACAGCACACGAGCTGGACGAGCCCGGACGCCGAGTACGAGGGAGCCGTCGAGGCGTTCGCCACCGGCGTGCTGGGCGACCCGGACCTCATGGCCGACGTCGCAGCGTTCGTGCAGCGCACCCAGTCCGCCACGCGGGTCGCGGTGCTGGGCCAAAAGCTCGTGCAGCTCACCATGCCGGGGGTGCCGGACGTCTACCAGGGCACCGAGATCGTCGAGCGCTCACTCGTGGACCCCGACAACCGGCGACCGGTCGACTACGCCGGGCGCGCCGCGCGGCTGGATCGGCTGGACGCCGGCGCGCGGCCGGCGGACCTGGACGACGAGAAGCTCCTGCTCGTCTCGCGAACGTTGCGGCTCCGGCGCGAGCGGGCGCACCTGTTCGTCGGGCCGGACGCCACGTACGCACCGCTGCCCACGTCAAGCGGTCACGCGCTGGCCTTCGCGCGGGGCGACGCGACCGGCCCCGGTGTCGTGACGGTCGCCGCGCGGTTGCCGGTGACCCTGCACCGCCTAGGCGGCTGGGGTGACCACACCGTCGCGCTTCCCGACGGCGCGTGGGAGGACGTGCTGACCGGCCGCTCCTTCGACGGCGGGAGCGTGCGTCTGGCCGACCTGCTCGACCAGCTCCCGGTGGCCCTTCTGGCGCTACGTCGCGAGTAGCCGCTCGCGCTGGGCGTCGACGTCGAAGTCGGCCCCCGGCCACTTCGGGTCCAGGTCGCGCAGCGCCTCGAGCAGCAGGTGGTTGACGGCCAAGCGGGCGTACCACTTCCGGTCGGCGGGGACGACGTACCACGGCGCGAGCCGGGTCGAGCAGAGCGTGAGCGCGTCCTGGTACGCGGCCTGGTACTCGGCCCAGCGCTCCCGCTCGTTCAGGTCACCAGGGTCGAACTTCCAGTACTTGTCCGGCCGGTCCAGCCGCTGCAGCAACCGCTGCTTCTGCTCGTCCGGCGAGATGTGCAGCATGACCTTGACGATCGGCGTGCCGGCTTCCACCACCTCGGCCTCGAACCGGTTGATCTCCTCGTACCTCTCCCGCCACACCTCCTCGGGCACCACGCCGTGCACCCGGGCGACGAGCACGTCCTCGTAGTGCGACCGGTCGAACACCCCGATCTGGCCCGGGCGCGGCAGTGCGTTGCGCACCCGCCACAGAAAGCCGTGCGACAGCTCCTCCTCGGTGGGCTTCTTGAACGCCGTCAGGTCGACACCCTGCGGGTCGACCGCGCCCACGACGTGCCGCAAGATCCCGCCCTTGCCGGAGGTGTCCATGCCCTGGATCAGCAGCAGCAAGGACCGCCCTCCCCCACCGCGCGCCTCCGCGAACAACCGCTCCTGAAGGTCCGCCAACGGCTTCCCGCCTTCTGCGAGAGCGCGTTTGCCCGCCGCCTTCCCGCCGTCGAACCCCGGTGTCGCCCCGGCGTCCACGTCCTCCAGGCGGAACCCCTCGCCTACCCGCAGCAGGTCCCGCACCCGCGTCCCCGCGTCCTTCATCCGCCGATCCTAGACGTGCCCGCGGCGATCTCTGGTGGGTTTCCGGCGTATCGAACGCGTTTGAGACCCCGGAAACCCGCCAGAGGTTGCATGGTGGATGCGCTGGCATGGTCCACGCCCCGAATGGCGGGTCCCGGCCGGCCCCGCAAGGGTTGGCTCATGCATCGCTTCACCGTCTGGGCGCCGTCCGCGCGCGAGGTGAGTGTCGCCGTCCGGCTCCCCGATTCCGGCGACGGCACGCAGGTTCCGATGGAACCGTCCGGTTCCGGGTGGTGGCGTGCCGACGTCGATACGCCGGGGTCCACGGCGCACGGGACCGACTACGCCTTCCACCTGGACGGCGGCGCCGCACGTCCCGACCCGCGCTCACTCTGGCAGCCCCACGGCGTGCACGAGCCGAGTCGGGTGTTCGACGCCGGGCTGTTCGCGTGGACGGACGACGGCTGGCAGGGCCGGGACGTCCGGAGCTCGGTGATCTACGAGCTGCACATCGGGACGTTCACCGACGCCGGGACTCTCGACGCCGCCCAGGAACGGCTCGACCACCTCGTGTCGCTCGGCGTCGACATGGTCGAGCTCATGCCCGTCGCCGCCTTCCCCGGCCGGTGGGGCTGGGGCTACGACGGGGTCGACCTGTACGCCGTGCACGAGCCCTACGGGGGCCCAGCCGCTCTGCAGCGGTTCGTGAACGCCTGCCACCGAAGGGGTCTCGGGGTCGTCCTCGATGTCGTCTACAACCATCTGGGCCCGAGCGGAAACTACCTGAGCGAGTTCGGCCCCTACTTCACGGACAAGCACCACACGCCCTGGGGGCAGGCGGTGAACCTGGACGACGAGGGGTCGGCGGAGGTGCGTCGGTTCATCATCGACAACGCGCTTCGCTGGTTCCGCGACTTCCACATCGACGCCTTGCGACTCGATGCGGTGCACGAGCTGAAGGACGACTCTCCGACCCACATCCTCACCGAGCTCGCGACCGAAACCGCTTCTCTGGCAAGCGAGCTGGGCAGGCCGCTGGGCCTCATCGCCGAGTCCGACCTCAACGACCCGCGGATGATCACCGCCGTCGACGACGGTGGTCTCGGCATGACGGCCCAGTGGGACGACGACGTGCACCACGCCCTGCACGCCTTGCTCACAGGCGAGAAGCAGGGCTACTACGTCGACTTCGGCGACCTCGACACCCTCGCCAAGGCGATGACCCGTGCCTTCGTCCACGACGGCGGCTACTCCACCTTCCGCGGCCAGGACTGGGGCAGGCCGGTCGACCCCGAGCGGCACCGCGGCCACTCCTTCGTCGTGTACGCGCAGGACCACGACCAGGTCGGCAACCGGGCCACGGGCGACCGGCCGATCTCGACAACCGGTGCCGGTCTTGCGGCGGTCGCGGCCGCCCTGATCCTCACCTCCCCGTACACGCCGATGATCTTCATGGGCGAGGAATGGGGCACCGACACGCCGTGGCAGTACTTCTGTGACCACACCGAGCCCGAGCTGGCCGAGGCGATCCGGGAGGGCAGGCGCCGGGAGTTCGCCGAACACGGGTGGGCGGATGACGTACCGGACCCGCTGTCACCCTCCACGCGGGACGCCTCGGTTCTTCAGTGGGACCAGATCTCCCGGGAACCGCACCAGCGCCTGCTCGCCTGGTACCGGGACCTGATCTCCCTGCGGCGCAGGGAGCCGGACCTGCAGGACGACCGGTTGGGCGCCGTCCAGGTGTCCTATGACGAGGAGGCGAGGTGGCTGGTGATGCACCGCGGCGCCTTCCGCGTCGCGGCCAACCTCGCGGACGCCGGCCAGCACGTCCCCCTGGACGGTGAGCCGGTGCTCGCGGCGGTGGCGTGGGACGGGGCGCTGCTGGAGCGCAACGGCGTGCGGCTGCCGGGTCGGTCCGCAGCGGTTATCCGGGTGCTGGCGTGACCGGCCTGCCGGCAGTGGTCAGCGCGGATTCTTCATCGGTGCGCTGGCTCGGCACCAGCGCTGCCGGCGTCAGTCGGTCATGGCAGCGATGTAGTCGTCGTAGCTGGCGATGACGTCCTCGAGCTCGACGAGATCGGGCAAGTCGGATGCCTCCTGGTGCCGCAGGAGGAACGCGACAGTCTGTCGAACCACGCGTTCTTCATCAGCTTCACCGGCGCCAAGTTGTTCCAGGACGCCCGGGTCGAGGCTGAACCAGGATTCTTTGACTTCCCCGTTGCTGTGCAGGTGGACGACGTACTGATGGTCGCCCTGCGGTTCGATCTCGTAGTCGTCGGACATGTCGGTCTCGCCTTCTCTGTGACGTGCCCCGGTCCCACCGGCGCTCCTGGTGCTCATTGCGTCGGATGCCAGCGAGGAAGGGCGAGGACGGTGTGCATGCGACGGAGCTCGTCGCGGTGCAGGCCGCTGAGCCGGCTCAACAACCGCTCACCCTCCTTGGTCAGCTGGATACGAACTGCCCGTCTGTCGTCGCGATCGGCGGAGCGCTCCACGAGTCCCGCGAGCTGGGCCCGATTGATCAACTCGACGACGCTGTGATGCCGCAGTTGCAACTGATCGGCCAGCTCCCGCACCACAGCCCAGTCCCTGCCCGGGAAGCCCTTGATCGCCAGCATCAACTGGTACTGCTGGGGAGTGATGCCCTGCCGGCGGGCCATCTCCTCGCTGAAGCGCAGGTAACTGCGGATGCTGTAGCGGAACGTGGCGAGGGCCTCGAAGTCTGCCTTGCTCAGTGGTTCGGCGTCATCCGGCGACTCCGCGGCAGAAAGCGGCTCGTCCTCGTCACCGTCTGCTGGACATTGCGGCATGCCGACCAGTATATCGTGTTACGATGCTTATGGCGCCCTGCCGAGTGTGATGGGAGACCTGCAGTGAGACTTCCCGGTACGTCACCGCATCGCCCCTCACCCGGCGAGACCCCGACGACGCCGGCGACGCGGGCAACTCCCGCGACCGCACCCCACACGACCGCGCCCCACACGACCGCGCCCCACACGACCGCACCCCGCACGACCGCGCCCCGCACGACCGCGGAACACCTGGCAATGGCGGACGCGGTCATCGCGCACAACTACTCGCCGTTGCCGGTCGTCGCCGCCGAAGCGCACGGCGCCTGGGTCACCGACGTGGAGGGGCGGCGCTACCTTGACTGCCTGGCCGGGTACTCGGCGCTGAACTTCGGTCACGGCCACCCGGTTCTCCTGGAGGCGGCCCGCGATCAGATGGCGCGGGCCACCCTCACCAGCCGGGCTTTCCGCAACGACCGGCTCGGCCCGTTCTGCCGGGACCTCGCGACGCTCGCCGGGATGGATCTCGTGGTGCCGATGAACACCGGCGCCGAGGCGGTGGAGACGGCGATAAAGGTTGCCCGCCGCTGGGGGTATGAGGTGAAGGGCGTCCCGGACGGGCAGGCCGGGATCATCGTCGCGGCGGGCAACTTCCACGGCCGGACGACGACAATCGTCGGCTTCTCCACCGACGAGGTGGCCCGGCGCGGGTTCGGCCCGTTCACTCCCGGCTTCACTGTCGTCCCGTACGGCGACGCCGAGGCGCTGCGGGCGGCGATCACCGAGCACACGGTCGCGGTCCTGCTCGAGCCGGTGCAGGGCGAGGCGGGTGTGATCGTCCCTCCGGCGGGCTACCTGGCCGCAGTACGAGCTGCCTGCACGCAGCATCGGGTGCTGTTCATCGCCGACGAGATCCAGTCCGGGCTCGGCCGAACCGGCAGCACATTCGCCTGCGACCTGGAGGGTGTGCGGCCCGACATCTACGTGCTCGGCAAGGCCCTGGGCGGCGGGATCCTGCCGGTTTCGGCAGTGGTCTCGACCGCCGAAGTGCTCGGCGTGCTCACGCCGGGCAGCCACGGCTCAACCTTCGGCGGCAACCCGCTGGCCGCGGCAATCGGCTCGGCGGTGGTCGGGCTGCTGGAGACCGGCGAGTACCAGGCACGGGCGCGCACCCTGGGTGAGCGGCTGCGCAACCGGCTCGAGCCGCTGATCGGCCACGGCCTGGACGCCGTGCGCACACGAGGGCTGTGGGCCGGCGTCGATATCTACTCCGCCCTGATGAGCGGTCGCACGGCCTGCGAACGACTGGCTCTCCGCGGCGTCCTGGCCAAGGAGACCCACGGCTCCACGATCCGGCTCGCGCCGCCGCTGGTGATCGAGCCGAATGAGCTGGACTGGGCAGTCGACCAGTTGGCGGAGGTCTTGCAGGAGGGGAGCTTCTGACGACATTCCCGGCCCGGACGGCGTCCCGGTGATGATCACCTACCCAGTGTGCGGGCCGGACGACGCGTGGTGACCGCCTGACTTCGTGGTTCGCGCGTGGCCCTCACGCGCGAGCGCGGTGAGCCGCGACAGTGCCCTGTAGTACTTCTTGCGGTACCCACCGGCCAGCATGTCGGGCGGGAAGAGACCATCGAGACCGTCGCCACCGACCAGCAGCGGCAGGTCCCGGTCGTAGATGCGGTCGGCCAGCACGACGAGCCGGAGCGCCACCGACTGGTGGTCGACGGCATGGACCCCGCGCCACGCGACGGCAGTGACGCCGTCCAGCAGCGCCCCGTACCGGCTCGGGTGCACGTGCGCGAGATGCCTTGCGAGGGCGGAGAAGTCGTCGACGGCGACGCCGTCGATCGTGGTCGCCCGCGCCACCAGCTCGTCGTCCGGAAGCGGCTCGGGCGCAGCGGGCAGACCGCGGTGGCGGTAGTCGTCCCCGTCGATGCGGACCACGTCGAAGTGCGACCCCACGGCCTGGATCTCCCGCAGGAAGTCCTCGGCCGCGAAACGCCCCTCCCCCAGCGCACCGGGCAACGTGTTGGAGGTGGCGGCAAGCCTCGCGCCGGCGTCCGCAAGCTCACGCAGCAGCCGCGCCATCAGGAC
Source organism: Actinomycetales bacterium (assembly GCA_030149025.1). GTDB lineage: Bacteria > Actinomycetota > Actinomycetes > Actinomycetales > BWSM-131 > BWSM-131. The sequence goes on from JASBSH010000129.1 coordinate 15,086, forward strand.
CGTGTCGCCCGGGTCGTCCAGCTCGAACTCGTCGATGCAGACCAACCGGCACCCCGCGAGCGCGTCGACGGCGCCGCGGAAGCCCAGCGCACCCACGAGGTTCGTGTACTCGACGAAGGTGCCGAACGACTTGGGGCCGGGGACGGCGTGCCACAGCGAGGCGAGCAGATGCGTCTTGCCGACACCGAAACCGCCGTCCAGGTAGACGCCGGCGTAGAGGCTGGCGCGGGCACCGGCACGGTCCGAGCGGCCGAGCAGGCGCCTGAGCGCCCCGCCGGCACCGTTCCCGCTGCCTGACCCGGCGACGTCCTCGGCGAACCTCTTCAGCCGTTGGACGGCGTCCGCCTGGCTGGGTTGGTCCGGTGAGGGCCGGTAGGAGTCGAACGACACGGTGGCGAACCTGGGCGGGGGCACCAGGTCCCGGACCAGACGTTCCCGGTCGAGCCGTGGACGCCGGTCCGCCAGCTTGATCTGCCGGCGACCGGTCGCCTGCCCGGGCTCCGACGGCGTCGCAGACGACGCCGCATCGAACGAGGGAGGCGCGTTCGAAGCTGACACGTTCCGAGGGTAACGAGACAGCCGCAGCCCCCGCCCGCGGGCAGGAACGCACGGTGGCAGGATCGGTGATGGCACCTGACCGAACCCAGCCGTCCATCGAGCCCGAGGGAGTCTCCAATGCCCGTGCCACACGACCCGAACCCGAAGTTCTCCGACTACACCCACCCCGAACGCCTCGTCAGCACCCAGTGGCTGGCGGACCACCTCGGCGCGGAAGGGCTCGTGGTGGTCGAGAGCGACGAGGACGTGCTGCTGTACGAAACGGGGCACATCCCGGGTGCGGTGAAGATCGACTGGCACCTGGACCTCAACGACCCCGTGACCCGTGACTACATCGACGGCGAGCAGTTCGCCAAGCTGATGTCCGCCAAGGGCATCAAGCGCGACGACACGGTTGTGATCTACGGCGACAAGAGCAACTGGTGGGCGGCTTACGCCCTGTGGGTGTTCAGCCTCTTCGGCCACCCGGACGTGCGCCTCCTCGACGGCGGACGCGCGAAGTGGATCGCCGAGGACCGCGAGATCACCACGGACGTCCCGCAGCCTGCGCCCACGGACTACCCGGTCGGGCAGCGTGAGGACGCGCCCATCCGCGCCTTCAAGGACGACGTCCTCGCTCACCTCGGCAAGCCGCTCATCGACGTGCGCTCACCACAGGAGTACACCGGCGAGCGCACGCACATGCCGGACTACCCGGAGGAGGGGGCGCTTCGCGGCGGGCACATCCCCGGCGCGGAGTCGGTGCCCTGGGGTCGCGCGGCCGCCGAGGACGGCACCTTCAAGCCCCGCCCCGAGCTGGAGACCATCTACCAGCAGGAGAAGGGGTTGGCGCCGTCCGACGACGTCATCGCCTACTGCCGGATCGGGGAACGGTCCAGCCACACCTGGTTCGTCCTGACGCATCTGCTCGGTTTCCAGAACGTGCGGAACTACGACGGCTCCTGGACCGAGTGGGGCAACGCCGTCCGGGTACCGATCGTCAAGGGCGAGGAGCCGGGTCAGGTTCCGCCCGCCTGAGCACTGCCTGGCCACGACGTGACGCCCACCGCGAGGTGAGACACGAGATGACACCGAACGACATGCACACCGAGGACCTGCCGCCCGCGCTGGCGGAGATCGTCGAGGACTTCAACGCACTGCCCGTCCCCGAGCGGCTGCAGCTGCTGCTGCAGTTCGCCGAGGACCTACCGGCCCTGCCGGAGCGCTACGCGGACCACCCCGAGCTGATGGAGCCGGTCCCGGAGTGCCAGTCGCCGGTCTTCCTCGTGTCGGAGGTGGACGGCGCGGGGCCGGGTGGCGTCGTCCACCTGTTCTTCTCGGCGCCGAGGGAGTCCCCGACGACCCGGGGGTTCGCGGGCATCCTCCAGGAAGGGCTCGAGGGCCTGACCACGCAGCAGGTGCTCGCCGTCCCGGACGACCTGCCGAACCGGCTCGCGCTCGCCGAGGCGGTGAGCCTGCTGCGGCTGCGCGGGATGAGCGGCATGCTCGGCCGGATCAAGCGGCAGGTGCGCGAGAAGGCCGCCGCCGCGTGACGGACGTGACGGGTTCCGGATGACCGACGTGACGGGTTCCGGCAGTGACGTGCCGCCCATGCAGGTGCTGTGGCCGTTGCCCGCCTCCGGCAGTCGCATCGAGCCCGACGAGCCCGTGCAGCAGCTGGCGGAGCTGTACGCCTACCCGGACTCCGGCTGTTGGGTGCGGGCGAACATGGTGGCGACCCTGGACGGCGCCGCCGCAGGCCAGGACGGCCGCACCGGTTCGATCAACGCGGTCGGATCATCGGCGGACCGCGTCGTCTTCCACCTGCTGCGCGGGCTCGCGGACGTGATTCTCGTCGGGGCGGGTACGGTTCGCGCGGAGCACTACCGGCCACCGAAGCCGTACCCGGCCCTGGCCGGGCAGCGTGAGCTGCTGGAGCAGTCGCCCGCGCCCGTTCTGGCCGTGGTCACCCGCAGCGGCGACGTCCCGGACGAGCTCGTCCCGGGCGGGGACGACGCCCCGGACGGCCGCGTGCTGGTCGTTACCGCGGAATCTGCGGGCAGCGCGGTGCTGAACCGGTTGCACGACCGGTTCGGGGCGACGAACGTGCTGGTCGCCGGTGCCGAGCGGGTCGACCTCACCGTGGCCGTGGACGCGCTGTCCGACATGGGGCTCGACCGGATGCTGTGCGAGGGCGGCCCGAGCGTCCTCGGCGAGCTGGTCGCCGGTGGTGAGCTGGACGAGCTGTGCCTGACCTGGTCACCGGTCGTCACCAGCGGCTTCGAACCGCGGATCCTGAGCGGCCTGCCGGTGAATGAACGGTTCGACCTGAGGCACCTCCTGCACAGCGACGGCACGCTCATCGGCCGCTGGGTCCGAAGCTGAAGCAGGGGACCTCCACGGCACAACGTCAGCACTTGTGCGCCCTTCTACCCGCACTTGCGCTGACGTTGCGCAGGGACGTCGTGTCAGAGGTGCTCGAGGAGGAACCTGGCGACCTCGCGCTCCCAGCGGTCGCGGTCGACGTTCCACTCCTTCGTGTGCCTGGCGCGGTCGAACTCGACGAACGTGACGAGGTCCGGCCGGGCCTCCGCCAGCTTCCGGGACGGGCCCGCCGGGACGAACTCGTCGTCGTCGCTGTGGATCAGAAGCACCGGCAGGGAAAGCTCGTCCGCCCTGGTCACCCAGTCCATCCGGGCCAGGTCGAGGGGCTCGTCAACCCCCACGATGCGGCGCGCGAGGGTGTGCCCGAGCATCGAGAGGCCGAGCCTGCCCACCGGCTGCGGGAGCCGGTTGAGCCGGGCGTGGTAGTCGAGGACGGCCCTCCAGTCGACCACCGGGCCGTCGAGCACCAGCGCCCTGACCCGGTCCGCGGTCCAGGAGCGCGACACCAGCTGCAGCGCGATCGCCCCGCCCATCGACCAGCCGACCAGGACGACGCCCTTGGCGCCGTGGTTCAGGGCGTGCAGCACCGCCGCCTCGACGTCCTGCCACTCCGTGTCGCCCAGGTGGTAACGACCCCACTCCGGCGATGGCCCCTCGCCGTCGTTGCGGTAGCTCGGCACCAGAGCGGGCAGGCCCAGCCGGTGCAGGACCGGCACCGCCCTGAGGCACTCTTCCCTGGTCGCTCCGCGACCGTGGACGAGAACCGCCCAGACATCCCCCTCCCCCGGCACGAACCAGGTGGGCAGCTCGCCGGCATCCGACGTCAGCACGACGTCGGAGTGGGCGATGCCGAGGGCGGTGGTCGGGTTGCCGACGAAGTAGTACTGGTTCCAGCGTGCGTGCCCCAGCGGCAGCCGCCCGAAGTCGACGGCGAGCAGCCGGCGGGTCACCGTCCTGGCGCGTTCGTCGTGCTCGACGATCTCGCCCAGCCGGACGTGTCCGGTGCCTGCCGCCGTCCACAGTCCGTACCGGCCCGGGGCCACGGTGTCGGGTGTCGCCCTCAGCGTGACGGTGCCTGCCCCCACGGACAGGACCTCGACGTCCTCCGGCTTCACCCTCTGCGGCGTGACGACCTGGCGTGCGAAGAACGCCGCGAGACCGGAGGTCAACGCACCGGCCGCCACCGCAGCCGCACCACCGAGGAGCGCACCACGCAGCGCGGCGTTCAGCACCGGGTGGGGCCCGCGTCGGGTTTGCTCCGTCATGGCGCCGATTCTGCCGTGCGACGCGCGCATCGTCCCCGCTACGTGCCGTGGCGAGCGGCCCCTTCATCGACCTCATCATGGTTGTCCGCCTGCCTCGCGAGGCGCCCTTTGGCGATTCGGCGGTCCCTGCGCGCCGTCAGTCGCGCGGAGGACTCGGGGCCGGCGGCGGGAAGTCGGCCACGGAGGTTGTCGATCAGGCGTGCGATGACCGCGGCTACCGGGACCGCGAGAAAGGCGCCGAGAATGCCCATGAGGATCCCTCCGGCGGCCACGGCCAGGATGATGACCAGCGGGTGCAGGGAGATGATTCGACCCTGGATGTACGGCTCGAGGACGTGGCCCTCGATCTGCTGGACGAGCAGGACGACGCCGAGCACGAGAACGGCGATGAGCGGGCCGCGGTCGGCGAGAGCCACGACGACGGCGACCGATCCTGAGACGAAGGCACCCACGATCGGGAAGAGCCCACCGACGAACACCAGCACGGCCAGTGGCAGAACGAGCGGAACCCGAAGCGCCCACAGCCCCAGGCCGATGAAGACGGCGTCGACGAGCGCCACGAGCAGCTGTGCCCGGAGGAACGCGCCGATCGTCCAGAAGGACTGCGCGGCGATGACGTCTACGCGGGCCTGGTGGCGGTCCGGGACGAAGCCGAGGAAGGCCTGCCAGATGCGTCGGCCGTCCTTCAAGAAGAAGAACAGCACCACGAGCATGAGGACGAGCCCGGTGATGAAGCTGCCGATGGCTTCCGCGGCCACCAGTCCCTGGGTCAGCGCTGCGCCGTTCGCCAGGGCGGCCCCGGCCTGTGCCGCCAGGTCGCTGACGCCCTCGATGTCGCCGGGAAGGGCTGACCAGTCGATGTTCCGCTCCAGCTCGTCGAGCCCGGCGACCACCGAGTCGACGATCTGGGGCATCTGATCGATGAGCGCCACCGTGATGAACGTGCCCGCACCTGCCAGCACCGCCAGTAGGAGGAGCAGGATGAGCAGCGCGACGACCGCGTTCGGTAAACGGGTCGCACGCAGGCGCGCGGTCAGGGAGTCGAGCAGCGCCGCCGGAAACAGCGCAAGGACAAATGGGGTGAGGATGAGGCTCAGCAGGCTGGCGGCGTAGACGACCCCAACCACCAGGACGGCGACACCGATCGCCGTCCACACGCGGTGGCCCCACAGGACGGCCGGCGGCGCTTCCTGTGGCATGGGACTCAGTATTCACCGAACTTGGCTCAAAGGGCCGGGACACAAGAACTGATACCTGACCGGAGCCTGGGCGCTGGACGGAGGGTGGGACCCCGACACCGGACGTAGGATCACATCATCCGTATCCAGTCCGTCCCACCCGAGACGCTCGCTGCGGGGATGTCCCCCAGGAGGCGGCCGTGGCCACCCGACCAGAAGTCAACCGCCCTGACCGAAGTACCCCGGACCGCGGCGTACCGTCGCCCACGACCCGGCCCGCGACGCCGCGTTCACGCGCGGGTGCGGCGTGGGTGGGGATCGTCGTCGCCGCGACAGTCCTTGTGGCGTTGGTCGTGTTCATGCTCCAGAACACCCAGCCTGTGCTGATCTCCTTCTTCACCCTGGAAGGCTCCCTGCCGCTGGCGCTCGCCCTGCTCATCGCAGCCGTCGGGGTCAGCCTCGTCGCCCTGGTCATCGGGTCGGTGCGCATCGGTCAGCTACGTCGCCGCCTGAAGCAGGAACGCCGCGAACACGCGTAGACCCTTGCCGACCATCGCGGTGGTCAGCGAGCGCCGTTGAGGATCTCCGAGAGCTTGACGCCGACGGGCTCCTCGAGTTGGTCGTACGTGCAGGACCGGGGGTCGCGGTCAGGACGCCAGCGGCGGAACTGGGGGATGTGCCGGAACCGGTTGCCCTCCATGTGGTCGTAGGCCACCTCGACGACGAGCTCGGGGCGGAGCGGGACGAAGGACAGGTCCTTGGCGGCGTTCCATCTGCTCACGGCACCGGGCAGCCGGCTGTGCTCGTGTGCCCGCTGGTCCGCCCAGGACCCCCAAGGATGGTCGGCCAGACCGACGTCTCGATAGGGCGCAAGCTCATCGAGCAGGCTCTTGCGGCGCGCCATGGGGAACGATGCCGTCACGCCGACGTGCTGAAGCTGGCCGTCGTCGGTGTAGAGGCCAAGCAGGAGCGAGCCGACCACGTTGCCGCTCTTGTGCCAGCGGAAGCCCGCGACCACGCAGTCGGCGGTGCGCTCGTGCTTGATCTTGTACATCACACGCTTGTTGGGTTGGTAGATGCCGTCGAGCGGCTTGGCGACGACACCGTCGAGCCCGGCGCCCTCGAACATGTCGAACCACTCGCGCGCACGGTTGAGGTCGCCGGTCGCGGGGGTGGTGAAGATCGGGGCGGCGACGTCGGCGAGCGCTTCGATGAGCCGGGCGCGGCGATCGCGGAAGGGTTGATGCATGAGGTTGTTGTCACCGATGGCCAACAGGTCGAAGCCGACGAAGCGGGCTGGTGTCTGTTCGGCGAGGAGTCTGACGCGGCTCGCGGCAGGGTGGATCCGTTGCTGCAGAGCGTCGAAGTCGAGCCGGTCTTCGGTGACCACGACGATCTCGCCGTCGACGACGCAGCGCGTCGGCAGGTTGGTCTTGATCGACTCGACCACCTCAGGGAAGTAACGGGTCATGGGCCGCTCGTTGCGGCTGCCGAGGAGCACCTCGTCGCCGTCACGGAACACGATCGTGCGGAAGCCGTCCCACTTGGGCTCGGTGTGTCCGAGGTCAGGGATCTCGGGGACCGACTTGGCCAACATCGGCGCGACCGGGGGCATGACGGGAAGGTCCATGAGCCGATCCTGCCTGCATGGCGATCCGGAGGCGAGAACCTCGTGCGTGTTGCGCTTGACGTCGCCGGGACACCTCGACGGGGCGCGGCCCGAGACGTCCGTCGCGGCGATCGGTAGTCTCCCAGCGTGACCGAGGAGCAGCAGGAGCAGGCTGGGGCACCGTTGTCGGACACGGTGCTGGTGCTGACCGAGGATGCCCTCACCGACGGGGACGCCCAGCGCATCGTCCAGCTGCACGCGCCGGAACGGCTTGAGTACCGCGTGCTGGTGCCCGCCGACACCGAGCACAGCGTGCTCGCCGAGGTGATCGACCACCTCAGCCTGCTGGAGCTCAAGGAAGCAGCCAGGTCCTTGCGTCCGCGACGAGCGCGCGAGGCCAGAATGGACGCCGGCCAGCAGCTGGCCGCATCGGTGGAGGCCCTCGAGCGTGCGGGTGCCACGGCCTCCGGCCAGGTGACCGAGGACGACCCGATCCCGATGCTGCGAGAGGCCGTGCGCCGGCACGGCGCGCGCGAGGTCGTGGTCGTGACCCAGCCGCACGCGGTGCAGGACACGCTGCACACCGACTGGGCGTCCAGGGCAAGGGACCAGGTCGGCGTACCGGTGCTGCACGTCTACGGCGGCACCACGTTCCTCGGCTGATCGATGAACCGGGCCGCTTGCGACGAACACCGCGACGTGATGGTCAGGAATCAGCGGCGTGCGGTGGCGGCGACCTGCGGCTAGCGTCGGGGCATGGTCGAGCACCGTTCGGAAGCAGGGGGCATGCCACACCCCGAGCACGGGGCGACCAACCAGGGCAGCCTGGCCGAGTCGGAGGAAACCGAGCAGCAGCGCATCGGGGCCGTGCAGCACGCGTTGCAGACGGTCATCGTGGACGTGGGTAAGCGGCACCAGGGCTCCTCCGTCGACGAGGTGGAGCACGCGCTGACGACCGCGATCGCGGACGCCGGTGTCCCCGCGCAGCCTCACAAGTGGGTGCACGACACGGCGGTGGAGATCGCCGGTGGGCGTCTGGTGGTGATGAACCAGCACGAGCAGGAGCTGCTGGGTCGTCCTCACGAGAAGGTGGGCCGCCCCGTCGACCCCGAGCGCGACACGACCTCCTGACAGCCGGACGACAGCTACTGGCCTGACCGGAGCTACTCGCCGGTCCGGCCGTCGACCGCCTCACGGCCCATGCCGACACCGGTGCTCAGGCTCTCGTTCACGACGGGTCCTCGATGTCCTTGCGCGCCCTGCTCGGCTGCACCCGGCGAGGCTCGCCGGGCATCTTGGGATAGTCGGGTGGGAAGGGCATCTCCCCCAGCCCCTCTGCCAGGTCGCGCTCCCACCACTCCAGCAGCGGGGCGACGTCCCCGACCACCCTGTCCATACCCTCCCAGGCGTCGCCGCGCTCTACCAGCAACCCCGGGACGGAACGGATCGTGAGGTCCCGCGGGTCGACGTCCCGAAGGTCGTCCCAACGCACGGGACACGAGACCGGCGCGTGGGGCAGCGGACGCGGGCTGTACGCAGACGCGATGGTGCGGTCGCGCGCGGCCTGGTTAAAGTCGACAAAGACCTTCTCGCCGCGTTCCTCCTTCCACCAGGCGGTGCTGACGAGGTCCGGACGCCGGCGCTCCAGCTCGCGGGCGGCCGCGATGACGCCGTGCCGCACGTCGAGGAACTCGTGGTCCGGCCGGACGTGGCTGAACACGTGCACGCCCCGGTTACCGGACGTCTTGGCCCAGGCGGTCAGGCCGAACTCGCTG
>JASBSH010000145.1 GCA_030149025.1 Actinomycetales bacterium
CGGGGGCGGGCGCCGTCATGGCCTGCGCCGTAGCCGCAAGTGTCACGACGCGACACCGATCCAGCCGATGTCCCGCCGCGAGCTGCGCCGCCTGGAGCAGGGTGCGGGCACGATCCACGACTCCGAGCTCCAGTCGGCGCCCTGGCAGCCGCCGGTCCCCGCGCCGACGACGCCTACCGCGCCCGTTGCACCGATAAGCCCGGCCGTGCCCGGCTTCGGGACCACGCCGGGGCCGGCGGCCGGCAGGCTGAGCGGCGTGTCGCCGTCCGGAGCTCCGCTTGCGACCCGCCCGCCGGTCCCCGCTCAGGGCGGGGGGGCGGCTAACGGCGGGGTAGAAGCCGTCGAAGGCCAGCCGGCGCTGAACGGGCCGGTGATGCCACCGCCGTCACTGTTCGGCAACTCACTCGGCAACTCAGCCCCCAGCGGGCCGTCCGACGCCAGCGATACGGGGGGTGCTCCCGAGCGGGCCGTCGGCACGTCCCTGGGTGACGCGCTGCGGCAGCGCTCGGCTCTCGCCTCAGAGGCGCTCGCGGAGCTGAGCATGTTGTCGAGCTACAGCCCGGCGAGCATGTAGACCAAACCGCCCAGCACGCTGACGCGCCGGACGCCCGCCTCCACGCCCGCTGCGCAGGTGGCGCCGAAGCCGGCTCCCGCGCCGGCGCGCAAGGCCCGCAACGCGGCGGACGTCCGCAGCATGCTGTCCGGCTTCCAGGCCGGTGTCGCCCGTGGTCGCACGTCCCCCGACGGGGCCGGTGAAGGCGACCACGCGCCGTCCGCGCCGTCCGCCAACGGCGGGAACGGTGTGGAGCACGAGACCCCGCTACACGGCTCGACCAACGCAGAAGTCCCCACGAACCCGACCGCCTGACCGACCGAGTTCGGTTCCCGACTCCCGGCTCCCGCCCGTAGCCCGCAACACCGGAGGAATCACGTGTCCACGATGAGCACCGAAGCCGCCAACTTCAGCTGGCTGCTCGACAACTTCGTCAAGAGCGTGCCCGACGCCCGGCACACGCTGGTCGTCTCAGCAGACGGGCTGCTCATGGCGATGTCGGAGAACCTGGACCGCACCAGCGGCGACCAGCTGGCCGCCATCGTCTCGGGGATGTCGGCCCTCACCAGCGGCGCCGCCCGCCAGCTCGGCGGCGGTGAGGTCCGCCAGGCGATCGTCGAGATGGACAGCATGTTCATGTTCCTCATGAGCGTGTCCGACGGCTCGGTCCTTTCGGTCGTCGCCAGCGCGACCTGCGACGTTGGCCTGATCGGCTACGAAATGGCGCTCCTGGTCAGCCGCACCGAGGCGACGCTCACCCCGCAGCTGGTCTCGGAGATGCGGTCCAGGCTGCCCCTGAACGGGGCGACCCGGGCGTCGGCGATGGGCTGAGTGACGCGATGAGCGATGCGAAGAACGCGCCGGCGGACGCGCGCGACGGCCTGCTCGAGGACGACGGCCTGCTCGAGGACGACGCGTACACCGTCCGCCCCTACGCCGTCAGTGGGGGGCGTACCCGGCCCTCATCGGACCGGATGCCCGTCGAGGCACTGGTCCAGGCCCTGGCCGAGCCGAGCGTCGACATGACGCCGGAGCGCCGCCAGATCCTGGAGCTCACCGCCACCCAGTACCTGTCAGTGGCGGAGCTCTCCGCGCACCTGCGTCTGCCCGTCGGGGTGGTCCGGGTGCTCCTGAGTGACCTGTCCGACGAGCAGCGCGTGCGAGTGCACGGCCTGACCCCGACGTCCGACTACAACCCCGCGGCCTCCCTCAGCGTCCTGGAGAGTGTTCTCAATGGCATTTCCTCGCTCTGACGTCGCCCCGGCCGGGTCGGCCGCCAGCGACATCACCACGACCGGATCCGCCGCCCAGGTCGCTCCCACCACCGTCAAGATCGTGGTGGCGGGTGGCTTCGCGGTGGGCAAGACGACCTTCATCGGGTCCATCTCCGACATCGAGCCGCTGCGCACCGAGGCGGCGATGACCGAGCACTCGCTCGGCGTCGACGACGCCGGTGGGCAGACCGACCGCAAGACCGCCACCACCGTGGCCATGGACTTCGGCCGCATCGCCCTCCCGGGCAACCTGTGGCTGTACCTGTTCGGCACCCCCGGGCAGGACCGGTTCCTGTTCATGTGGGACGACCTGGTCCGCGGGGCGATCGGCGCCGTCGTGCTGGTCGACACCGAGCGGCTCGAGCAGTGCTTCCCGGCGATCGACTACTTCGAGGCGCGGCAGATCCCGTTCGTGGTGGCCGTCAACTGCTTCGACGGGATCGCCAAGCACCAGCTGGACGCCGTCCGCGAGGCGCTCGCGGTGCCGGACCATGTGCCGATGATCTACACCGACGCCCGGTCCCGGCAGGCGACCAAGCAGACCCTGATCACGCTCGTGCAGCTGGCGATGCAGCGGCTGAACGGCTGACCTCTTTACTCACCGCACCCCGCGTTACTCACCCGATCTCCGGTCGATCCCGGGGTTGACGGGAGGCCTGGTGAGCAATGAGCCAGGTTGTGCTGATGCACTTCGGTCTGAACCGCGCGTAACCCTGCAGTCCTGCGCGAGGTCGCCGGGCACCCGACCAAGATCATGACTGTCGGGGTGGCGGTTCTCGCCCGGAAAACCGCCACCTGCGCAGTCATGATCTTCTCGAAGAGGTGGGCCCCGCGTGGGTTCCGCGCCGCCCCCGTGCATGATCACGAGTGCCGGAGGAGTCCGCCATCCTCAACGGCGGTCAGCCCGGCCCGCACAAGATCCAGGGCCTGGGCGAGAAGTTCATCCCCGAGAGCCTGGACCAGGACATCTACGACGAGGTCGTCGACGTCGACGCCGACACCCGACGGTGCGGGACGGCGTCCTCATCGGTGCCGGTGCCGGTGCCGGCACGGACGACATGGTCGACCCCGCCCTCTGGATCTGATCCGCCCGGTTTCCCCTCCCCTCCGCGTGGCGGTGCCACACAGCCCGTTACCGGCAAGTAGGCTTCCCGACGCAATCGCGTCACCCGCCGGAGGCCTCCATGGTTCAGAGAACTGCCATCGTCACCGGGGCCGCGCGCGGCATCGGCGCAGCCATCGCGCGCCGGCTCGGGCAGGACGGGCTCGCCGTCGCCGTTCTCGACCTCGAGGAGTCGGCCTCCGCAGGCGTCGCCGACGAGATCACGAGGGCCGGGGGCCGAGCAGCGGCTTTCGGGGCCGACGTGAGCGACCCGGCGTCGGTCGAAACTGCGGTGAGGGGCGTCGAGGCGCAGCTGTGCGCGCCGACGGTGCTGGTCAACAACGCCGGCATCATCCGGGACAACCTGCTGTTCAGGATGAGCGTCGACGACTGGGACGCCGTCATGAACGTCCACCTGCGCGGTTCCTTCCTCATGACGAAGGCCGTGCAGGGCCACATGACGCAGGCCGGCTGGGGCCGGATCGTCAACCTGTCGAGCACCTCCGCGCTCGGCAACCGCGGCCAGGCGAACTACTCGGCTGCCAAGGCAGGCCTGCAGGGGTTCACCAAGACCCTCGCCATCGAGCTCGGCCGGTTCGGGGTGACCGCCAACGCCATCGCACCGGGCTTCGTCGCCAGCGACATGACCCGTGCGACGGCGGAGCGGATGGGCGTCTCCTTCGAGGAGTTCGAGAAGGGCGCGGCGGCCCAGATCCCCGTCGGGCGAATCGGGCAGCCGGAGGACATCGCCCACACCGCCTCGTTCCTGGTCAGCGAGGGCGCGGGTTTCGTGTCCGGCCAGGTCATCTACGTCGCCGGCGGCCCGAAGGACTGATGGTCGTGACCACGCTGGACGAGGACAGGGCGGCGAAACCGGCGAAGCCGGTGCCATGCGTGCGGTACCCGGGGTACTCGACGGCCCAGTTCGTCCATCCGGAGGGAGTCTGCGCCTGCTTCCACGGGGGCCCGGCGCCCGTCGCCTCACCGCTCCCGCCGCCGGTGACGGACGGCTCGGTCCCGTTGCAGCGCAAGTCGGCTGACAGCTGACGCCTGGCGTCTGACGCGTGACGTCTGACGCCTGACGCAACCGCACACGATTCTCATCGGCCTCTCACGGCCGGCCCCGCACCCTTGACGCCTCTGCACACCCGTGGAGGTACGTCATGCGCAGTCCGCAAACCAGCAGACGGTCGCGCCATCGCAGCAGGTTCCTGGCCGCGGTGGCCGGAGCGTCCGTCCTCACCGTCGTCCTCGCCGCCTGCGGCGGCTGAGGCACCGGCACGAGCGGAGCCCGCGGGACGGCGTCCACGGCCGGTAAGCCGGTCACCGGTGGCACGCTCAAGCTGCTGGGCAGCGGCGACGTCGACCACCTCGACCCGGCCCGCGCCTACTACACCGTCTCCGACGCGCTCGCGCGCGCCT
>JASBSH010000177.1 GCA_030149025.1 Actinomycetales bacterium
GGCGCTGCTCGAGCGGCTCGCCGGCGCCACCTCGCAGATCCGGGTTCGAGGGTCGTTCGCGTTGCTGCTGGTGTTCGCCACCCTAGCCGAGCGGCTGGGGCTCGAGGTCATCCTCGGTGCCTTCATCGCCGGTGCCATCATCTCCGCGCTGTCGGTTGCGCGGGAGCACCCGCTCTTCCAGGTGAAGATCGACGCCACCGGGTACGGCTTCTTCGTGCCCGTCTTCTTCATCATCACCGGCGCCCGGCTCGACGTGCCGGCGCTGCTCGCGAGCCCCGAGGCGCTCACGCTCGTCCCGATCCTGCTTGTCGCCGTTTTCGCGGTCAAGCTGCCCTCGGCGTGGCTCTTCCGCCGACTTCGCTACGGCCGACGCGAGTGCTTCGCCGCCGGTGCCCTGTTGTCGGCACAGCTCACGCTCACGATCGCCGGCGTCGAGATCGGCAAGTCGCTCCGTCTGATCGACGAAGCGCTCGGATCGGCGTTGGTGATCGTCGCCGTGCTCAGCATCCTGATCGCACCAGTCGCCTTCTCGCGTCTTCTCCCGGCAGGGTCAGACGAGACGGCAGGGTCAGACGAGACGAGTGGGCGGACGGCGTAGCGGCGCGTGGAGAATTGCCGCCGTCGGACACGGCAGAGGACGTCAGACGTCACGGAAACGGTTGATCAGATCCTCGAACCGCGCTCGCTTCTCGGGGTCACGTATGCCCAAGCCCTCCTGTGGCGCCAGGCAGAGCACGCCGACCTTGCCCTGGTGCAGGTTGCGGTGGACGTCGCAGGCGGCCTGGCCGATCTCTTCGAGCGGGTACGCCTTCGACAGGGTCGGGTGGATCAGGCCGCGGTTGATGAGGTCGTTGGCCTCCCACGCCTCGCGGTAGTTGGCGAAGTGGGAGCCGACGATGCGCTTGAGGTTCATCCACAGGTACCGGTTGTCGTACTCGTGCATGAACCCGGACGTCGACGCGCAGGTCACGATCGTGCCGCCCGTGCGGGCGGCGAACACCCTGGCGCCGAACGTCTCACGACCCGGGTGCTCGAAGACGATGTCCACGTCACGGCCGCCGGTGAGCTCGCGGATCCGGGTGCCGAAGCGGCGCCACTCCTTCGGGTCCTGCGTGGTCTCGTCCTTCCAGAACTTGAACCCCTCCGCCCGCCGGTCGATGACCAGCTCGGCGCCCATGCTGCGGCAGAGCTGCGCCTTGTCCTCGCTGGAGACCACGCAGACCGGTGTCGCGCCGGCAGCGAGAGCCATCTGCGTCGCGTAGGAGCCGAGACCGCCGGATGCTCCCCAGATCAGCACGGTGTCGCCGAGCTTGAGCGCCGCGCCGTTCTTGGAGATGAGCTGGCGGTAGGCGGTGGAGTTCACCAGGCCGGGTGCCGCCGCTTCCTCCCAGGTGAGGTGCCGCGGCTTGGGCATCAGCTGGTTCGACTTGACCAGCGCGATCTCGGCCAGGCCGCCGAAGTTCGTCTCGAAGCCCCAGATGCGCTGCTCGGGGTCGAGCATGGTGTCGGCGTGGCCGTCGGGGTGCTCGAGCTCCACCGACAGGCAGTGCGCCACGACCTCGTCGCCGGGCTTCCAGGCGTTAACGCCGGGACCCGTGCGCAGCACCACGCCGGCGAGGTCGGAGCCCACGATGTGGTACGGCAGGTCGTGGCGGGCGTTGACGGGTGATGTGCGCCCGTAGCGCTCGAGGAAGCCGAACGTCGACACCGGCTCGAAGATCGAGGTCCAGACGGTGTTGTAGTTGATGGCGCTGGCCATGACGGCGACGAGCGCCTCACCGGGAGCGAGCTCCGGGGTCGGCACGTCCTCGACGTGCAGGCTCTTGCGGGGGTCCTTGTCCTTGCTCGCCAGCCCCTCGAACATGTCGACCTCGTCCTTGTGGACGGTGACGGCCCTGTAGTGGTCGGGGACTTCGGCGGCGGCGACCGCCTCTGGGTCAGGGCCGTTCGGCCCGTCGGCGGGGATCAGGTCGAGGATGTGCTGCACGGCGGCCTCCTGGCGTCGTCGTGTCCATGAGCTTGGGCCGGGACGCTACTGCCCAGTATCAGCCGGCGCGACAGGTGCGAGTGGTGACAACGCTCACGTGGCCGCGCCCCATCCGGGATGGTGCGCGGTCACGTGCGGTGCGCGGCCTCAGTGCGAGGCGGCGGGTTCGACGAGCTCGACCAGGACGCCGCGAGCGTCCTTCGGGTGGATGAAGTTGACACGGCTGCCCGCCGTTCCGCGCTTCGGGCTGTCGTACAGCAGCCGCAGGCCGCGCTCGCGGAGCGTCGCGCTGACCGCCTCGATGTCGTCGACCCGGTATGCCACCTGCTGGACGCCGGGTCCGCTGCGGTCGAGGAACTTCGCGATCGTCGAGTCCGCTGTGAGAGGCGCGAGGAGCTGGACGCACGAGTGGGGCGCCTCGGCGGGGCCGACCCCCATCATCGCCTCGCGGACGCCCTGCTCGGAGTTCGTCTCGGTGTGCAGCAGCGTCATGCCGAGGGTGTCGCGGTAGAACGCGATGGCGTCATCGAGGTCCGGGACGGCGACCCCGACGTGGTCGATGGCGGTGAAGAGCGTGGTGTCCATGGCGGCAGCGTAGGTCGAACCACCGGGAAGGTCGCGCCCCCCGCGGCTCGTCCGTGCGGCTTGCCGCCATCACCGCGACGTCGGCCCGCGTGACGGTGAGGAGAGTCAGTATGAACTGGACCACGCTGGAAGACGGTTGTCGTGCCGCGTCGGTAGTGTGGGATCACTGCAGCGGGTCGCTCTGCGCACGCGACCCGGACGCCCGCACAACGGTCAGGAGGACCGATGTCCAGCTCCCGAACCTCCGTCATCGTGGCTGGTGCCCGCACCCCGATGGGTCGCCTGTTGGGCTCGCTGAAGGACTTCTCCGCGGCCGACCTCGGCGGTGTCGCGATCAAGGGTGCCCTGGAGCGGGCCGGTGTCGCCCCGGACGCCGTCCAGTACGTGATCATGGGGCAGGTGCTCACCGCCGGTGCCGGGCAGATCCCGGCGCGGCAGGCGGCGGTGAAGGCCGGTATCCCGATGAGCGTGCCGGCGATCAACATCAACAAGGTCTGCCTGTCCGGGCTCAACGCTGTCGCCATGGCCGACCAGCTGATCCGCGCCGGTGAGTTCGACGTCGTCGTGGCCGGCGGGATGGAGTCCATGACGCAGGCACCGCACCTGCTCGAAAAGTCCCGCGAGGGCTACAAGTACGGGGACGTGACGGTCCGGGACCACATGGCGTTCGACGGTCTGTGGGACGCGTTCACCGACCAGGCGATGGGTGGTCTCACCGAGGCCGCGAACACCGGGGACCGGCAGTTCAGCCGTGAGGACCAGGACGCGTTCGCAGCTCGCAGCCACCAGCTCGCCGCCCAGGCCTGGAAGAACGGCCTGATGGACGCGGAGGTCGTACCCGTCGAGATCCCGCAGCGCAAGGGTGACCCGATCCAGTTCAAGGAGGACGAGGGCATCCGGCCCGACACCACGGTGGAGTCGCTGGCCAAGCTGCGCCCCGCCTTCCGCAAGGACGGCACGATCACCGCGGGGTCGGCGTCCCAGATCTCCGACGGTGCCGCCGCCCTCGTCGTGATGAGCAAGGAGAAGGCGACCGAGCTGGGTCTGCAGTGGATCGCCGAGATCGGTTCCCACGCCACGGTCGCGGGTCCGGATTCGACGCTTCAGGACCAGCCCGCGAACGCCATCAACGTCGCCTGCGAGAAGGAAGGCATCACCCCGAACGACCTCGCCGTCATCGAGATCAACGAGGCGTTCGCCGCGGTGGGTCTGGCCAGCACCAAGGCTCTCGGGGTCGACCCCGAGAAGGTCAACCCCAACGGCGGGGCCATCGCGCTCGGCCACCCGATCGGCATGTCCGGCGCTCGCCTTGCCCTGCACCTCGCCCTCGAGCTGCAGCGTCGGGGCGGCGGAGTCGGCGTGGCCGCCATGTGCGGCGGCGGTGGCCAGGGTGACGCTCTCGTGCTGCGCGTGCCGTCGGCTTGAGGGGGCCCGGTTCAGGCATGAGATCCGCTCAGGCATGAGATCCGCCGCAGGCGTCCCGGACCTCGTTCGCCAGGCCCGGGACGGGTCGCCCCGTGCCGTCGCGCGGCTCATCTCCATGGTCGAGGACGTTTCTCCCAGGCTGCGCGAGGTGATGGCCAAGCTGGCGCCGCACTCCGGCAACGCGTGGGTGATCGGGCTGACCGGGTCGCCTGGCGTGGGCAAGTCAACGTCGACGTCAGCCCTCGTCAAGGCGCTGCGGGCCCGTGACCTGCGGGTCGGCGTCCTGGCCATCGACCCGTCGTCCCCGTTCTCGGGAGGGGCGCTGCTCGGTGACCGGATCCGGATGCAGGACCACGCGCTGGACCCCGGCGTGTACATCCGGTCGATGGCCAGCCGAGGGCATCTCGGTGGGCTCTCCTGGGCGACACCCCAGGCGCTGAGGGTGCTCGACGCCGCCGGATGCGACGTAGTCCTGGTCGAGACGGTCGGCGTGGGCCAGAGCGAGGTCGAGGTGGCGGGGCTCGCCGACACGACGGTGGTGCTCCTGGCGCCTGGCATGGGCGACGGGATCCAGGCCGCGAAGGCCGGCATCCTCGAGATCGGCGACGTCTTCGTGGTGAACAAGGCGGACCGCGACGGCGCGGACGCCACCGTGAAGGACCTGCGGAACATGATCTCGCTGGCCGAGCGGCGGCAGCCGGGCGACTGGCGGCAGCCGGTCGTCAAGACGGTGGCCGCACGCGGTGAGGGCGTCGAGGAGCTGATGGAGGCGCTCGACAAGCACCGGGCCTGGCTCGCCGAGAGCGGTGAGCTGCGCCGTCGGCGGCTGCGCCGGGCCGCGGACGAGGTAGAGACGATCGCCGTGACGACCTTGCGGGAGCGGATCGGCGACCTGCGGCACGGCCGCGGGCTCGACGAACTGGCCGAGCGGGTCGTCGCCGGCGACCTCGACCCGTACACCGCGGCCGACCGCCTGGTGGACGCCGTATCCAGCGCCTGACTGGCCTCTGGTGGCGCCGGGTCAGCCGGGGATGAGGCCGTCGTCCGCGAGCATCTCGGCGACTTCGGTCATCGTGCTGTCCGATGCCGGCAGGACGGCGGACGACGACTCGAGCGAATCGTCCGGTAGCGGCTGACCGACCTCCCGGACGCGGGTCAGCAGAGTGTGCAGGGCGGCTTGGAAGCCCCCCTCGTCCCCGGCCTCCAGCGCCCTGGAGACGGCTTCGTCCAGCACGTTCAGCTCGTCCACCAGTTCGTCCGGCACTTGCAGCTGGCCCTCGGTCAGGATGCGCACGATCATGACCGCTCCTCGCCGCGGGGCTGTGCAACGTGCTGAGCCGCCGGATCGGAGGCGTCCGGCTGCCCGAGCGGTTCGTCGCCGATGGTGATGGCCTTGCTGCTGGTGCCGCCCGGCAGCTCGCCGCGGATCCGGGCCAGCTCCAGCTCCACCTCATTCTTGGAGGAGAGCCGGTCCAGCTCGCTCTGGATATCGTCTCGGCCGGTGCCGGTTGCATCTTCCAGCACGCCGGAGGCCAGCAGCTCGTCGAGCGCTCCGGCCCGGGCCTGCATCTGAGCCGTCTTGTCCTCGGCGCGCTGCATCGCCAGCCCGACGTCCGACATCTCCTCGCTGATGCCGGAGAACGCCTCGCCGATCCGGGTCTGCGCCTCGGCTGCGGAGTAGGTCGCCTTCATCGTCTCCTTGCGAACCCGGAAGGCGTCGATCTTCGCCTGCAGGCGCTGTGAGGAGGCGACGAGCTTCTGCTCCTGCAGCTGCAGGGACTTGTGCTGCTCAGCCAGACCGGCCAGCTGCTGCTGGGCCGCAGAGCGGCGCGCCAGCGCCTCCCGCGCCAGATCTTCGCGGCCCGCTGCGACGGCTTGGACCGCCTGCTCCTGCAGCTTGTCGGCGGAGGCGGCGAGCTGCTGCGCCTGCAGCTCCAGGCGCTTGCGGCTGGTGGCCACCTCGGCGACTCCGCGACGTACCTGCTGCAGCATCTCGAGCTGCTTCTCGTAGGAGTAGTCCAGGACCTCGCGCGGGTCCTCGGCGCGGTCGAGCGCCTTGGACGCCTTCGCCTTGAAGATCATCGCCATCCGGCGGCTGATGCTCATCGTGGTCCCTTCGACGGTCCGGTGCTGGGTGACGTCCTGCAGGCGTGCGGGGCGGGCATCCCGGCGGTCACCATCCGAACCCGCGTCCGGCGGTGGGGTCGCAGTAGTCCACCTCGTTCGTCGGGTGGAACGGGCCCACCAAGAGCTCCCGCTTGAAGGACCCGCCCTCGGGGATCTCCTCGGCCGAGACGTCGTAGGTGAACTGCTCACCGGCGCGCAGGCTGCGGCCCGCGATCGTCACCGGGCGCCGCACGACGTAGATCGCCGACCACGGGCAGCAGAAGTAGTTGCCCATCGGGCGTCCCTGGCCGTCCACCTCCGCCGCGACCAGTCCGGCAGCGACGGCAGTGTCGATCTGAGCCTGGATGGTCAGCGTCGCAGCCGGATCGGGGTCCATCCGCCACAGGACGTCGATCGCCCGGCGCGCAGCGGGATCACGCCGCCAGGCCTCTCGCTTGGCCGGGTGGGTCAGGCACCACGGATCGAATCCCGGCTGGCCGGGCAGCGGCAGAGCGGGTGCGTTCACGGAGGCGACCTGCACCTCCGGACGGTCGAGCAGGCGTGGGTGCGCCAGCAACTGACCCGCCCGGAAGTACCCCTCGATGGCCCGCTTGAGCGAGTCCTCGACCCGCTCATGCACCTCGCGCGGTACCGGCGGCCTGTACATCCGCTGACCGTACTCGGCCGCACTGTTCGCGTCCGCGACCATCCCGCGCAGGCGGTCGGCTGCGGCTTGCCGGCCATCCGGCACTCCGGCGCGGTTGAAGTCGGCCAACGCCGCTTCCACGTGCTCACGCATGGAACGGCTTGCGGCGATCATGGCGGCGACGTGCGGTGTCGGGCAGGGCTCCACCTCCACCCAGGGCGGCAGCGGAGCCGGCAGGGCCATCTGGTCGGCCACGTCGAACGCCGGGTCGGCGGCACCGCGCCGTGCGGTCGACGACCACTGCTCTACCTGGCCGAGAAACCGGGCTGCCTGCTCGGCCGTTATCGGGGGCAGGAAGCCGACGGTCTTGCTGTCCGCCCGGTAATCCGCCTCGACCATCTGGTCGCCGAGGGTCTGCAGCGCGAAGGCGTTCCACGTGCACAGCAACTGGGTGGCCTGTCCCGGGGACGTTGACCACAGGTCCGTCCCGGAGATGGCGAGCTCGTGCCGGATGCCCTCGGCATTGAGCACGTCCTCGTAGGCCGCAGCCCCCGCTCGGCGGTACGCCTCGACCGTGTCGGCCGAGACCTCCCCCCTGAGCGCGGACGCGAGCCGGGTCATCAGCGATGGTGAGGAGGACGCGGCTGGGCTCATGGTCGGCACCCTACCTCCGATGGCTGGGAGCCGACCGTCGCCGGAGCCAGCCGCTCTGCGGTACGGCCGGCAGGTCACCGTGAGCAGCTCAACGTGAGCACCGACTGCCCGTCCCCTGGCTTAAGGTTGCGACATGCTGATCGCCTTCTCAGTCGCGCCGTCGGGAACCGGGGACTCCGTCAGCGAGGCGGTCGCGGACGCGGTCCGCGTGGTCCGCGAGTCAGGCCTTCCCAACCACACCGACGCGATGTTCACGACCATCGAAGGCGAGTGGGACGAGTGCATGGACGTCGTCCGCCGTGCGTGTGAAGCGGTCGGTCGCCACGGGGCCCGGGTCTCGCTGGTGCTCAAGGCGGACATCCGCCCCGGCCGCACCGGCGAGCTGACCGGCAAGGTCGAGCGCCTCGAGGCCGCGCTCCAAGAACGGCAGTGACCTGCGCCGGCCATCATTGTGCGACCGGGGCGTGGTGCGGACGCCGGCCCGCTCGGCGTCGTCCTCGTGTGGGTGTGGAACGAGACCTGCCGGGGACAGATGCGTGACCAGTTCCTCGACGGGCTGGACCGTTCAGGTTGTCCTCACGAGGAACGGCCTCGACGTAGGCGGTGTCGTCACGCCGCATCACGAAATCCCGCTCCTCGACCGGGCCCACCGTTCGACGGGCCTTATCGACCATGGTCCAAGTCCGGCGCCCATCCGAGGGCCGAACCGCCACACTGATCGCGACGCTCGTTCCCTCTCGGTCGAAGAACTCCCGCCGAAAACGAGGCAACAACAATGACAAGACGACCCGCAGCATGATCGTTAGCGCCAATTCCTGTGGTGGTCCCATGCTCGTGGCAACGAGGTGGTCGCATAACGCTCGCAAGCGACAGCCTGCGCGCGCCGATCCGGCGTCCTGCGGGTGTGGCGCGGCGCCCGCGTGTCTGTGAGTTCGCCCTTCTCTTGATGTACTGGGAAACGACTGTTACGGCGGGATGGGGGTGAATGTTGGCTCAGTGCGCGCGGTGGGTGCTGGCGGGTGGGAGCGCGCACAGATGCTGCGTCGCCGCGCTGGTCGGTATATCAAGCGCAGTCATGGTCGTATCTTGGGCGGGCTTGCTCGCCGCCTCGGTTCGCCCGCTTCCTGTGCTGGTGCTGTCTGAGCTGCTGCTGTCCGTCGTCGCGGTGGTCGGGGCCTGGATCCTCGCTGATGATCTTGCTGTCGAGCGGGATCAGGAGTTGGCGTCCTTAAAGGTGCGCGGCGCGTCGGGTGTGCAGGTCGGCGTGGTTGTCGCCGCTCAACTGGCACCGGTGGCCGCGGGCGCCGCTCTGCTAGGCGCCGGCGCCGGATTGGCGGTGGTGCATCGTGTGCTGCCCGGAGGTTCGAGTGCCCGGCTAGCCGGAGCCGCCGCGGCCACTGTGCTGGTCGTCGTCCTGGCCGTGGTCGGTTTCGCAGCGGCTTCTGGTTTGCGCGGGGTATGCACCGTGCGCAAGTCGGATGGCGTCGTGCCGGATCCAGCGCGAGCTCAGCGGGCACGCGCGACGCGGACCGTTGTCGAGGTCGGCGCCGCAATGTTGGGCCTGGTGGCGCTGCTGCGAATGTCCGGGCCAGCGGCCGCAAGCGCGCCAGATCCCGCCGAGGACCTGCTGGTGGTGGCTGGGCCGGTACTGCTGTTGGGTGCCGGCGCGGTGATTGCTGCGCGGGTGCCGCCGCTGCTTGGCGCCGCGACATCTGTGCTCGCTAGACGGAGTCGCGGCGCGGGCTGGGTGGTCGTGAGGGCGTCCTGGTCGCGGCGGCTGCCGTGGCCGCTGACCACGCTGATGGTGCTGGCGGTGGCGGGTTTGGTGACGGTGCCGGCGCTGGCGGCG
>JASBSH010000179.1 GCA_030149025.1 Actinomycetales bacterium
CCACGACCTGCTCCAGATGTGCGGCCGCGGCCATCTGACCGGTCACGGCCTGCAACCGCTCCAGCCGGCTCGCCAGCTCCTCCGCCGCGGCGCGTGCCCTGCGCTCCGCACGGTGGAGCGCGGTGCGCTCCAGCGCTTGCGAAGCCTGGGCGGCAAGCGCCATGAGGAAGGTGCGGTCGTCGGCCTCGAAGAGCTGAGGCGCCTCGAAGCTCAGCCGGAGCGCGCCCACCACGTGGTCGGCGACCTTGAGGGGAATGCCGCATACCGCGGCGGTGCCCGGTTCGAGCCTGCGGATCACCGGGTAGTGCGCCGCCTCCTGCGGGGACCTGACCCACACCGGTTCGCCGGTCCTCAGCGCCTCGCTGGCCGGTCCGTGCTCCTAGAGCTGCTGCTGGGTCAGGTTGCTGTGGAAGTCGGCCGGGAACCCGACGTGGCCAGGCACATGCAGTAGACCCGTCTCCGGGTCTCTGGTCATGACGCTGGCCGCGGTCGCCCCCATGGCCGACACCGCCTCCTCCACCACGATCCGCGCAACCTCCTGCTCGGTGGTGGCACCGGCGAGCGCAGCGGTGACGGGCTGGAGCCGTGCGGATCGGTGAGCGGCGCGGCGAAGGTGGTCGAGCTCGTCAAGCTCTTTGATCAGCCTGTCCTCGAAGGTCTGGAGCGGGGGTGCCGGCCGCCGCTCGTGTGCCGCAGTGAGGCGCTGCACGAGGTTCTCGATGTACCAGCTGCGGAAGACCCGGTACCCCGCGGGCGTCTCGAGGGTGAGCATGTGGCCCGCCCTGGCGTAGGCGTCCGCCTCCGTCAGGGCGGCGAGGTAGGACTGCGCGGAGGCGATCGCCTCGTACGGCAGGGTCAGCCAGAGCTCGGTCCGCTCCCGGCCGGCCTCTGCCGCCTGCACAGCCTGGCGCCGGATGGCGTTGCGGGCCTCTGCGAAATCCGTGACGACGGACTCGACGAGCCTGCGCAGCCGCTCCGGCAGCGGCGCGTGGTGACCGGCCTCCGCGCCGACCGACATGAGCATCAGCTCGCGGACCATGTTGTCCACATGGGCCTTCGACTCCAGCAGCAGCTGGGTCGGCGCGTCACCGAGGTAGACGGTGAAACGTTCGTCCCCCCGGCGGGAGTCGTGCAGCGGGCGCGCCGAAGCCGACCATCCCTCTCCGGCGTGCGTGTCGTCGTCCACCGACAGCTCGCACCAGACGACCTTGCCGTCCGGTAGGGGTTCGACCCCCCAGCGGTTGCTCAGGGTCCCGACGACGCTCAGGCCGCGACCCGTCATGGACTCCGGGGTGCTGATAACGCGCATCGGCAGCTGCTCGCCGTGGTCCCGGACCTCGACCCTGACACCGCCAGCGATCGGCACCAGGCGCAGGAGCACCGGAGCCCCCCCGTACAGCAGCGCGTTGGTGATGAGCTCGGTCACAACCATGGCGGCGTCGTCCACCACGTCGGTCCAGCCGCGGTCGCTCAGTGTGGCGACGGTGAAGCGCCGCGCGGTGGGCACGGCGTCGGGGCCGTCGGCGAGCGGCAGCTCCTCGACCTCGTGTTCGAACTGCTCCTGCAACTGGCCCCCTGAAGGCAACCGTCCCCGGTGCGGTCACGCTAGTGGACCGGACGGGGGACGGCTCTGTCGAGACCGTGCGGCTGCGCCGGACGGGTTAGACCTGGGTTAGACCCTCACGCGTCCTCTCGACCCGGGTTCTCCAACCGGACGAAGTTCGACTGGGTGCCGTCCTTCTTGGTCTCCTGGTAGATGAAGTTCAGCTGCCGCTCGTCGAAGGTCTTGAACCACTCCTCCCATGAGACGTGGCGCAGCTTGTCCGAGCCGTCGCCGAAGTCGAAACGCAGCACGCCGAGGCGGGCTCCTCGTCCGGTGAGGTGATCTCCTGGGCGTACTTCAGGGAGTCCGCCGTCTCCGGACCGGTGCGGATATTGCCGCCGTCGGCCCGGCGCCCGCGTCGCTTCCGGGCTTGCCTGCCATCACGCAGTCCTCTCGTCTCGGGCGCGGGGGATCGCTACGCGACGTCCGTACCCGCACCTGCGTGCTCCACGCTCCCGGGTCAGTCCGATCAGCAGCGTCGGCGGTCGTTCCCCCGGCAGATCAGCCCCCGATGAGCAGCGTCCGACAGATGGTCGCCGTGGCAAGTCAGCCGGGCGCGTCGCCGGGCTCGAGCTGGCGCGCCAGGTACTGCTGCAGCCCGACGCGCTCGATGGCGTCCAGCTGGCTCTCGAACCAGTCCGCGTGCTCCTCCTCCTCGCGAACCATGGCCTCGAACACCGATGCGGTGCCGTGGTCGCCGAGATCGTGGCACTCCTGCGCGGAGGCGTTGAACTGCGCCACCGCCGCCTTCTCGCTGTCGAGTGCGAGCCGGAGGATCTCGTCGGCGGACTCGCCCACGGTGATGGGGTTCAGCTTCTGCACGTTCGGGTGGCCGTCGAACATGAGGAGACGCTGGATGAGCGCGTCGGCGTCCTTCATCTCGTCGATGGAGAGGTCGTAGAAAACCTTACCCAGCCGGCTGAAGCCCCAGTTCTGGAGCATCCGCGCGTGCAGGAAGTACGTGTTCGTCGCGGTGAGCTCGAACGTCAGCGCCGAGTTCAGCAGTTCCACAACACGCGGGCTCAGGGGTTGCATCGGGGACCTCCACAGTCGATGGCGCGGTGATTGCGCCATGGTTGCAGAGGAGAGCCTTCAGCGTGAACACGCAACCGCCACAGTCCTGCCCCGCCCCGGTCGACCGGCACAACTGTGCGAGAGTGCCGGCGCCACCATCGAGAGCGGCATCGACGTCGCGGTCGGTCACGACTCGGCAGTGGCACACGATCACAGAGGGAAGGGTAACCTAACTAAGGCTTCCCTGTGAAGGTCTGCCTGCGGGCCTGCCTGCCGGTCCTGCCTGGCGGGTCTGCCTGGCGGGTCTGCCTGGCGGGCCTGCCTGGCGGTCCTGCCTGGCGGTCCTGCCCTGCCGGGTCTGCCTGGCGGGTCAGTCGGACGCCGGCTCCAGCAGGAGCACGGGGATCTCCCGCTCGGTCTTTACCTGGTAGTCGGCGTAGTCCGGGTATGCCGCGACGGCGAGGTCCCACCAACGCTGCCGTTCCTCCCCGCTGAGCTCACGGGCGACCACGTCGTACCTGTTCGGGCCGTCCTGGAGCTGCAGCCGCGGGTTCGCCTTCATGTTGTAGTACCAGACGGGGTGGGTCGGTGCGCCCCCCAAGGAGGCCACTGCTGCGTACCGGCCGTCATGCTCCACGCGCATGAGGGGGACCTTGCGGATCTTGCCGGTCTTCGCGCCCTTCATCGTCAGAACGACGATCGGCATCCCACGCAGCGTGCCGCCCTCGGCGCCGTTCGTGCGCTCGAACTTCTCCACCTGCTCGCGGACCCACTGGCGCGGGCTGGGCTCGTAGTCACCGTCCTGCCAGTTCTGGCTGTCGCGTGCGTCCTGGTTGTCGCGGGTCGTCATGATCCCGTCAACGCCTTGTGGTCGGGCGACCTTCCCTCGCCCGACGTGAAGACGCCCTCGGATGGTTCGCGCTGAAGGCACCCAAGACGCAGAGGCTCAGCTGGTCGGGACGAGCAGGTCCTGCCCGGTGATCAGCTTCGACGACTGCAGCGCGTTCAGCTCCCGGATCTCTGCGATCGTGTCCCGCACGTCGCCCTCGTCGGACATCGACGAGGCGATCGACCACAGCGTGTCGCCGGGAGCAACCGTGATCGTCTCCACGGCGGGCGCCTCGACGCTCGACCCCGCCAGCGCCGTCTGCGCCCCAAGAAGCGCACCCGTAGCGAGAAGTGCCGCGACGAACACGGCGATCACGAGGCGACCGCGGCGGGTCAGGTGCACGGCCACTGCAGCAGCGGCCGGCTCCGGCGGCCGCCGGGTTGCGTCGGGCCGCCGGGTTGCGTCGGGCCGCCGGGTTGCGTCGGGCCGCAGGGTGATCCCCGGGGTATGAAGCGTGATGACGCTCATCGATCCTCCTCAGTCGAACGGATGTTCGCTCGAACGCTTGTCCGTGTCTAGCACACGCGTTCGAACGTTGTCCACCGAGAGCACTGAACCAGCCACCACCGACAACGCCGTCCCAGGCAGCGACACACCTCGAACAGGTGTTTGAGAACTGGCCGCTCGGGTCGTACCGTGGAGATCACGCGGACGGACCGATGGGAGCAGCGGATGGCCACCAGGAGCAAGGCAGGCAGCAAGGACTCCGAAGGAGCTCACGGCGAGAAGGGCAGCGCGACGATCCACGAGCTGCCAGAACCTCCCGACGTCGACGGCCTCACGGCGCGTCAGCGACGGGTGCTGGAGTTCATCACCGACTCCGTCCAACGACGCGGCTACCCGCCGAGCATGCGCGAGATCGGCGAGGCCGTCGGCCTCACCAGCCCGAGCAGCGTCAGCCACCAGCTCGGTGCCTTGCAGCGGAAGGGATTCCTCCGTCGGGACCCGAACCGGCCCCGGGCCATCGAGGTGGTCTCCCCCGCGTCGATCGACGACACCGGCAGCGGTGACCAGCGCCCGACCCCCTCCTACGTGCCGGTGGTCGGGCGGATCGCCGCCGGCGGCCCGATCCTGGCCGAGCAGGCCGTTGAGGACGTGTTCCCGCTCCCCCGCCAACTGGTGGGCGACGGGCAGTGGTTCCTGCTCAAGGTCGTCGGCGACTCGATGATCGAGGCCGCGATCTGCGACGGCGACTGGGTCGTGGTGCGCCAGCAACCCGTGGCCGAGAACGGGGAGATCGTTGCCGCGATGATCGACGGCGAGGCGACTGTGAAGACGCTGAAGCGCACGGACGGCCACGTGTGGCTGTTGCCCGCCAACGCCGCGTACCGGCCGATCGACGGCGACGACGCCACGGTGCTCGGTCGGGTCGTCGCCGTGCTGCGCAGCGTCTGACTTCTCCCCGGGCGGGTCCAGCGCCGCCAGGTCGGGCAGGAGCCGGCCTGCGTCCGGGTGCTGTTTCGCTGATGACCTCGAGGTAATCAGCGATACAGCACCACCGAACGGTGAGCCCGAGCAGACTCCGCCGCGGCTCAACCAAGACCGTACGCCTCGAGCGGCACTCTCCGTCCACAGCGCCTCTCCGCCTCGGCTTCGTCCACAACCGCGGCACGAAGGCTTCCCCCGCTGCTCAGATGACGGCAACGTCGCGGCATGGACTCCGATATTGATGTTCCCGATCTCTCACCGCTGGGTCTGCAGGGCGTGCCACTCAAGGTGCTCACCGCGGTCCTGTCGGTCCCGGGCCGGAGCACCACGGCGATCGCCGCCTCACTCGGCATCGATCCCAGCGTCGTCTCACGGGCCGTCAAGAGGCTGGAGGAACGAGGTGTGCTCCAGAGGTCAGACGGCCGGTCGGCCCCCGTGACGCTGTCGCCGCACGTCGGATCGGCGCTGCGCGCCGAGGCCGCTCAGCTCACAGCAGCCGCAGGGGCGCGAGCGACGCAGACCGAAGAGCTTGCCGAACGGCTCCAGGCGCGCGCACCGGAACCTTCGACGGACCTGCCCCCGTACTGGCTCGTCCCGCTGAGCGCTCAAGCCCTCGAGGTCGAGAACGAAGTTCGGCGTGTTGGGCAGCGGTTCGATGCAGTGGTCCCGACGGGGTCGCGCCCACGTGGTGTTCCCTGCCGCACCACTCCGCACGTCACGGTGAAGTGGCGTCTGCTCGTCGAACGTCCGCCTTCCAGACCACCTTGGGTGGCGAGGGGGCGCACCGATCTCGAGATCCGCGTCTCCGGCAGTCCACTGCTATGGCTGGAGGTCCTCGACGGCTCCCGCTGCGCGCTACGACTGGAGATCGACGGACGGCCTCGTACGGTGTGGTGTCTCGATCCCAAGCACGCCGCAGCGGCTGCTGCCGCTTTCGAGTGGTGGTGGCAGAACGCGACGCCTCTCCACGAGTGACGGGCCCCTCCTCGGTCGTTGCCCGCTGCTCGGCTATCCGGCCGCCTCCCGCGCGACCCGTAGGTCGGCGACGAAGGCGCCGAAGTCCGTGGCGCGATCGGCCCCCTTGCGGCGGAGGATCGCCGACGGGTGCACGGTCGCCACGAAGCTCATCGGCCCGTGGACCAGCTCGCGCTCGATCACCACACCCCGCTCCTTGGTGACCTTGAAGTCCTTGCCCAGCAACGACTTCGCCGCCACCGACCCGAGGCAGACGACCACGTCCGGGTCCACAAGTGCCAGCTCTGCCTCGAGCCAAGGAGCGCACGCGACCATGTGTACGAGGTCGGGAGTCTTGTGGATCCTGCGCTTTCCGGGGCCCTGCTGAGCAAAGCGGAAGTGCTTCACGGCGTTCGTCAGGTAGACGTTCCCGGGGTGGATCTCGGCCTCCCGCAGCGCCTTCTGCAGGAGCTTGCCGGCCGGCCCGACGAAGGGGACACCCTGCCGGTCCTCCTGGTCGCCCGGCTGCTCGCCGACCAGCATCATCCGCGCGGTCGGACTCCCAGACGAGAACACCACCTGGGTGGCGTCCTCGTACAGCTCGCACCCGCGACAGCCCTCCGCGGCTCGCCGCAGGTCATCGAGCCCCGTGCCGGCACCACGGGGGACCCACTGCTCCGCGCCCGGCCGCTCGGGCCGCTCGGTCCGCTCCTGCCGCTCCGGCCGCTCGGGCCGCTCGGTCCGCTGCCGCTCCGGTTGTTCGTCCGCCCGCGCAGCACCCATGTGCAGGACGTTACGGCCGCCTACCCTGCGCCGCACGAGGTCGCACGAGCAGGTTCGCCACCAGAGCAGTGATCTGCGGTGAGGGTGGGATTCCGAGCTCCTGCAGCAACCGCTGCCGGAACCCGTCGTACACCCGCAGGGCGTCCACGTAGTTCCCCAGCGCCAAGTGCACCCTGATCAGCGCCCGGTGGGCGCTCTCGCGGAACGGCTCGATCGCCACCGCGGCCAGCGCCGCCGACAGCGCCTGGTCGACCTGCCCGGCGCCCAGCAGCCGGTCCGCCAGCCCCTCGAGCGCACGCAGCCTCAGCTGCTGGAGGCGCTCCCGCTCGAACAGGACCCAGTCGTCGTACCAGCCCGGGAGCAGGTCACCGTGAGTCAGCAGCGACAGTGCCTGGCCGGCGTCCGGATCGGTGCCGTTGTGCGTACCGGTCGGCGCGTTCCGCGCCACGCACAGGAGCAGGTCATGGACGTCGACACGCACTCCCGGACGCAGACCGAGCGGTCCGCGCCCCTCGAGCAGGAGCCCGGGCAGGCACTGCTGAACCTGCCAGATCGCGGCCCGCAGGCTGGACATGGCACGGGTCTCGTTGCTCTCCGGCCACAGGACGCCGGCCACGTGCGTCCGAGGACGCTGCCCCTGCAGGGCGAGCACGGCGATGAGGCGCTGCTGACGCCAGGGGACCTCGACCGAGCGCCCGTCCTGGCCAAGTCGCCACGTGTCGAGGAGCCGCAGTCGCCACACCGGGTTCGCAGCCGCAGAGGTCGCGAAAGCCATGGCGCTCCCCTCACGAGGTGCCGCTGAGGACGTCCAGAACTGCAACGGTTCTCGCGCCCTCACACCGCTGTCAAGGCGCTTTCCACGATCGAGCAGAACACCGGCATGCGCAGACCGGCACGAACCGGACTTTCACCCCGTCCGGTCCGACGTGTCCGCACCGCCGGCCTCCTGCGGAAACGACAGCAGCCATGCCCGGACCAGCCGCATCACCTGTTCGTGGGTGGACGCGACGACCGACCGGCCCTCCATCTCACCACCGGTGCCGATGGTGAGCCGTGCGCGAAAGCGATTGTCCTCGTCGCGCCACACGCGCACCACGAGGACCCCTTCGGACTGGGCCTCCACCGGGTCCATCGCGCCACCTGTCTTGTTCCCGCCCCCTCGCCGGCCCCCGGCTGGCGGGTCGGCGCTGTTCACCCCCGATGGTCCACCACGGCGATTGTGCTCCCCGCTCTTGCTCAAAGGAATCACCCGAATGCCACGGCGGCGCACCAGTGATCTGCCGGTGATGCGGTCGTGGTGCCCGCAAGAACGCTTCCGTGACGCCCCGATGACGGCGCGGTAACCGACTGCGCGGCTGACTGTTCCCGCCGTACGGAGAACGCCGTACCGCGAAATCGAGAACCGGTCAGGGAGGAGGTGAACGAGATGCGTGAGGAGCTGACGATGGCCGAGCTGGAGGGCCAGTGCGCGGAGCTGCTGCCCATGCGGGAAACGCTCTACATGAACGCCAACTGGGCAGGAATCGTGGCGTCCAACTCGTCGCTGGCGCTCAACGCCGCTTCGGTCCTGTCCTCGGCGAAGAGCGCTGCCTACCAGCAGGTGTACGTGCAGCAGCACTAGTCGCTTCCGCAGGCGGCTGATCGACCGAAGGGCGGACCGTCATGGGTCACCTACCCGTCCTGGGGCTCGACGAGGTCGACGCCCAGGCAGTGGAGCTTCTCCCCCGGCGGGAGACGCTCTACCTCAGCGTCAACGTCTCCCCCGTGATCGGCGTCAACGTGGCGTTGGCAGTCAATGCGGCCAGTATCGGCGCGTCCGCGAACGCGCTGGCCGCGCAGCAGCTCGCGAGCCTCGGCCGGTAGTCGCCGGCCGGGTGAGGGAGCCGCCATCCCGCGGTGGGCACGCACCGGCCGGCGTGCCCACCGCGCCCGGCATCTGCCTGCGGCCGTGATAGCGCCGGAGGGCAGGACGATGGGGACGGCGCGCACGCAGTCCGTTGTGACGTCCAGTGAGCGGCCGCGTGCGCAGTGGTGCCTGGCGAGTGGTGTTCGCTCGCTCGGTGCGGTGCGCGGGTCCGGTCTGCGGGACGCGGCCTACCTGGTCCGTCGCGGCGACGGTCAGGTGCTGCAGGTCACCGAGCTGCTGCACCTGGTGCTGGGGGAGCTGCGAGCGGGACGGCCCGCCTGCGAGACCGCCGAGGCCGTGAGCGATGCGTTCGGGCGCCGGCTGACCGTCGAGGGCCTCGAGCACCTGCTGAGGACGAAGCTCGCGCCGTTGGGTCTGGTGTCGGACCTTTCTACTGCCGCAGATGCGCCGGGCAACCACGGCGAGGCGCCACGGGCAGATCCGTTGTTGGGGCTGCGGTTCCGCGTCCACCTGCTACCTGCCCGGTTGGTGCGTGCGCTCGCCCGCGTGATGGCACCCCTCTTCTGGCCGCCGGTGGTCGTCCTGGCAGTCGCCGGTGTCGTGGCCCTCGACGTGGTGCTGCTGCGGCAGGGCGAGCTGATGGTCGCGCTGGAGCAGGTGCTCGCCTCCCCGGCGTTCCTGCTTGCGCTGTTCGCCATCCTGACGTCCGGCGCGCTCGTGCACGAACTGGGTCACGCCGCCGCCTGCCACTACGGCGGTGGCACCCCCGGCACGATCGGCGCCGGCGTGTACCTCGTGTTCCCGGCGTTCTACACGGACGTCACGGACTCCTACAGGCTCGACCGTCCCGCTCGGGTCCGCACCGACCTCGGTGGGCTGTACTTCAACGTCTGGTCTCTGCTGCTGCTCGGCACCGGATACCTGCTGACGCAGCAGCCGTTGCTGCTGCTCACGATCCTGCTGATGCACATCGAGATGGGACAGCAGCTGCTGCCGACCGTCCGGTTCGACGGTTACTTCGTGCTGTCGGACATCGCCGGGGTGCCGGACCTGTTCGCCCGTGTCCGCCCGGTGATCGTGAGCCTGCTGCCTGGGCGACCGGTCGACCCCCGGGTCGCCGAGCTTCGACCACGGGCGCGTCGCGCGGTGACGGCGTGGGTGCTGCTGGTCGTACCGTTGCTCGTGCTCGGCCTCGGCTGGCTGCTGCTGCACCTGCCGCAGATCGTCGTGCAGACGCTCAACGCGCTGGCAGCTCAGGCATCAGTCTTCGTCGACTCCCTGAGCTCCGGGGCAGTCGCTGCGCTGGTCCTGTCGGTCATCTCCGTCGTGGTGCTGCTCATCCCCCTGCTCGGCATCGCTGTTCTGTTGCAGCGCCTTTCATTGATCCTGTGGAGCGCCGGGCGCCGGGCCCTTCCCTCGCGTCGCTCCGGTGGCTCTCGCACGACGAGCGCGTGGAGCAGGCACCGCGGCGGCCCCACGCACGCCCGCACGAGGAGGTACTCCCCCATGGCACGAGACACCAGAGCCGAAGAGCTCGAGTCCATCGATGACCTGTGGCTGCCACGCCGCGACGATGTGCAGCAAGGGGTAGCAGCGCCGGGGGATGAGCCGGGCTTGCCGGCCACGTCCCCGCCGGAATCGGTACCGGCAGAACCGGACCAGGCACAGGCAGGTCCGGACCGGGTACCGGCAGACCCGGACCGGGCGCCGGCAGACCCGGACCGGGCACCGGCCGCAGCCGACGGCGAGAGCCGCGTGTCGTCGTCCGGTGAACCCCTCCCCGACCTGACGGCAGCGGCGTTCACCGACGAGCGGATCCTGACGCGACGCCGAGCGGTTCCCCAGCGGGGCTGGCAGAAGACCTTGTACGAGAGCACATCCGGACGGCTCAACCCCGGCCCCGGGCGCGCCGAGAGCCGGGAGCAGGATCTTCTCGATCGAGTACGTGCGCCCATCCACGGGTCACGCCGCGTGGTAGTCATGAGCCGCAAGGGCGGGGTCGGCAAGACGACGGTGACGCTTGCTCTCGGGAGTACCTTCGCCATGGTGCGTGGGGACCGGGTGGTGGCCGTCGACGCGAACCCCGACGCCGGTAACCTCGCCCACCGCGTGGCCGAACCGGCGGATCTGACGATCACCGACGTGCTGGCCGACATCGAGGACATCAACAGCTACGCGGATCTTCGCCGGTACACGACGCAGAACCTGTTCTCGCGCCTGGAGGTTCTCGCGTCCGACGACGACGCGCGGATCGGCCAGGCTCTGGACCGGGACGCGTACCACCGCGTGATCTCGCTCCTCGACCGCTACTACAACCTGATCATGCTGGACACCGGCACGGGGATCCTCGACAGCGCCAACCAGGGGCTGCTGACGGAGGCGGACCAGCTCGTGCTGGTGCTGCGGCCGGCGGTCGACGGCGCGCGCGCCGCGGCGCTCACGCTCGACTGGCTGCTGGAGCACCACTACGGGGACCTCGTCCGCCAGGCTGTGGTGGTCATCAACGGTGTGCGTGCGGGCCTGGGCGTTCCGCTCGAGGAGGTCGAGGACCACTTCACGCGGCGCTGCGCGCACGTGCTGCAGGTGCCGTGGGACAAGGCTCTCGAGACCGGCGGCCGGACGGAGATGGCCAGGCTGCGCCCTGCGACGAGGCAGGCGCTCACCGAGCTCGCTGCGGCCGTCGCGGACAACTTCCGCAAGGGCGCGGGACGGCGATGAGGCGGCTCGCCGTCCGGCGGGCGGTCTGCGTGCTGGTCGCCACCGTGCTCGCGGTCGCTGGTGTTGCTGTCGGTGACGCGCTGCCCGCCGAGGCCCATCCGTCGCTACGGCTCGTCAAGGACTCCTCCTACGCCAGGCCCACGGTTCGCCATCCGGTGGACCGCGAGAGGCGCGACCGGATGCGCGAGACGTCAGCGCCGCGGGTCCGCGCCTCGGCTCGGGCGGTGGCGCGCTCGGGGTGTGACGGCTGCACGGCCGAGGCGGTCACCCTGCAGGTGCTGTACGCGTCCGGGGCGCGACAGGTGGTCGCGAACAACGTGGCCCGCGCCTCGTCGTCCTGCACGGGTTGCCGGTCCGCTGCGCTGTCGGTGCAGATCGTCGTGGCGTTGCATCCGGAGCAGGTCCGTGCGGTGAACGCCTCCGAGGCAGTGAACGTCTCCTGCGCGTCCTGCACAACGACTGCGGCCGCCTACCAGTTCGTCGTGGCCGCGGACTCCAGACGTGAGCTGTCCGCGATGACCCGGGACGTGATCGAACAGATCCGCACGCAGATGGCGATGCTCGTCGCCGACCACGCGGAGACGGCAGGGTCCCCACAGCTGACGGTGCGGTTGAGGGCCTCGCTGGCCCGGAAGGGCGCGCGGTTGGAGGAGCTGATCGAGCGCGACCTGGGTGCCAAGGTGGCGAAACGCGAGCTCGACGTCCGCGCCACCGACCCAGCGGAGCCGTGACGCACGGCGTGTCCTGACCACGTGATCATGGGATCCCGCCACCTCCGGTGATCAGCGACCGCGCCACCTCCGGTGATCATGGGATCCCGCCACCTCCGGTGATCATGGCTGGTCCTTCGGCTCAAGGCCCTTGGCGCTTGGCTGAGGAAGAACGACCGCATCCCCCCGGACGCCTACGAGGAGACGTGGGGCAAGCAGCGGATCACCTACTACTCCAAAGTCGGAGACGGGTCGAACTTCTGAGTGTGGGTCGCGAGTCCGGGACGCTAGTCACGGGATACGGCCGGGCACGGCACAGGAAGCGACTGGCCGTCGCCGTAGCCGCGGACATCCGCAGCGCGCGCCCGACCGAGGTTCCAGCCCAGCCAGTCGTCGCGGTTCTGGGGCCTGTGCTGTCGGCTGATCACGCATCCCGCCAGGTCGGCAGGCAGACCCCGTTCGACGACGGGCGTGGCGTCCGCACCGAGGCTCGACAGGTACGCCAGATCGAGCTTTCCCGTGACCTGGTAGCGAGCGATGTTCTGCTGCGCCACCCACGCCTCGGGGTTGGCCACTCCGAGGCCGAGCAGCAGCACCGCACCGGAAACGAGGGCGGCCCGAGGCAACCACCAGCCGGATAGCCGCACACCGGCGACGATGACGAGCACGACGATGACGCCCAGCCACAGCTCGAAGGCATCCACCAGCACACGAAGCACCGTGAACCCGTACTCCTGCTGGTAGACCGCCATCCGGAACAGCGCCGACGCGACCACGACCAGTGTCAGGGCACACAGCGCTCCCAGTGTTGCTCGCAGCAGTCGACGCTCGGCCCGTGTGCTGCGTGGAGCCTTTCGCGCGGCCAGCGCGATGGTCAGGAGCGTGAGCGCGGTGGCAACCGTCAGCTGCGCGAAACCCTGGTGCACGTACTCCGCATAACTCATCCCGGTCGTGCGCCGCACGAAGTCGTGACCACCCCACATCGCCGAAGCCTGCGCCACGAGGAAAGCGAGGAACACGGCCACCACTACGCCCACAGGGACAACCCACTCCCATGCACTAGCAACGGGCCTGCCGGGCGGCAGGCTGACTCTCTCTACCTGCGGTGGGTTGAGGGCGAGATAGCACCCCGCGAGCACGACACCACCGACGAGGAACCACACGAACGCGCGCAGCACGAGGCTGTCGGCGATGTTGACATCGGGCAGCACGCCGGCCACCCAGGAGCCGAAGACGGCGTCACCGGAGGCGAAAAGGCCGACGAACACGACGAGGGCCACGATCGACAAGGCCGCCGTGCGCAGTATCGGCCACAGCATCCGGTGACGGGTGGTCGCGGCGAGGGTGCGACTGAGCAGCGGCAACCCCCGGACACCGCTGAGCACCCACGCGGCGCCCGACGCAATCATCGGCAGCAAGCGCCTGGCGTCGGTGAGCGACGTGGTGACCAGGACGGCGGCCAGCAGGATCGCGAGAACCGCCAGCCACTCAGCCGCACGCAGCACCACGAGCGCCGCCAGACCCAGGCCGAGCGCCACAGCAACCTTCGTCCACGTTCGGCGCCGGTGGACGGACAGCCCGACGAGAAGCGCCCCGGCAGCCAGCAGGACGACGAGCGTCCCGACGCCCATGTTCCTGTAGGGCAGCACGGCCGCGGCCAGCGCACCGACGGCGATCGACGCGTAGAGAGGCAGCGCCGCCGTGCGCAAGCCGTGTTCCGGCCAGTAGTCACCGAACAGCGAGTCGACGAACGGCGGCAGCGGCAACCCGGCCGCGTGCGCGGGTGTGAGGGCATTCGGTGGGCTCGGGTTCACGCGGCTGACCTCGTTCCGTGGCATTGCTATGGGATCGGGCAAGGAATCCGGGTGGGAGCCGGCATCCGATTCGCCACGAAGGACGGGGTTGAGGGGCAGCAGCGCGCGCACTCTCGCGCCGCCACGACCGTCGTCCGCGGGTAGCGCCGTGATGGATCCGCCGTGCAGCTCGCACACCCAGCTGGCGATCGCTAGGCCGAGACCGGTACCACCGCTGCTGTCGTCGCCGGCCCCGAACCGGCTGAAAAGCTTCTCGGCCTGGTCCGGTGGTATCCCGGGACCGTCGTCGCTGACCTCGAGGCACCAACGCTCACCCTCCACCGTCGTGGCACGGACTCGAACGACCCCGTCGTGAGGACTGTGCCGGATGGCGTTGTCCAAGAGGTTGACAACGACCTGGGTCAGACGGGCGG
Source organism: Actinomycetales bacterium (assembly GCA_030149025.1). Classification (GTDB taxonomy): domain Bacteria; phylum Actinomycetota; class Actinomycetes; order Actinomycetales; family BWSM-131; genus BWSM-131. The sequence continues at coordinate 14,194 of JASBSH010000179.1, forward strand.
CATCGGCCCTCACGACCAGATCAGGTGGTTCCACCGACGTTTCCACGCGTACCGAGTGCCCGCCCACGGACGCCTCCGCTGCCGCCTGCTGCAGCAGGACGCCTACGTTCACCGGCGCCAGGACGAGCGGAACCCCGCCCCCATCCACACGGCTCACGTCCAGCAGGTCGGAGACGAGCCCACTGAGCCGTTCGGACTGGGCAAGCGCAGTCTGCAGTGCCGCATCGTCCGGGGTCACGACGCCGTCGACGAGGTTGTCGAGCAAGGCTCGCTGTGCCGCGAGAGGCGTTCGCAACTCGTGGGACACAGTGGCGACGAGCTCACGCCGTTGCTGGTCGGCGCTGTCGAGTTCTGCCGCCATGCTGTTGAAGGCGCGCGCGCTAGCCGCCCGACCTCGTCGGCGGAGGTGGCGGTGACGCGCGTGGAGTAGTCCCCCGCTGCCATGCGGCCGGCTGCACGTGTCATCTCGCGGAGGGGCGAAGTCATGCCCCGGGCAAGCCACTGAGTCACCGCAAGCGCCGTCACCAGCGTCACGGGGAGGGTGAGCCAGCCGGGCACTCCGGCCCTGCTGCCCGCCTGGAGCACCGCCCCGGCGGCGACGATGCTCAGAGCGACGAGCAACCCGATCTTCACCTTGATCGACGCGACAGCGTCCAGCGGCCGTTCCGTGCGCGAGTCCGGAGACGCCATCGTCAGTCCTCGAGGGCGTAGCCGACACCGTGCACGGTCCGTACCCGGCTGGCCCCGATCTTCGAGCGCAACGACTTCACATGGCTGTCGAGAGTTCGTGTGCCTCTGGCGTCTGCCCAGCCCCACACCTCGGTCATCAGCGACGCCCGGTCGCGCACCGCACCAGGTTGCTGCGCCAGCATTGCGAGCAGGTCGAACTCCAACGGTGTCAGGTGTACTTCAGCGCCTGCGACCTGCACCCGGCGGCTGGCGCGGTGGATGACGAGATCTCCGACGACAAGTGACGGCTCCTGAAGGTTCGCCAGCTCCGCAGCTCGGTCGACCCTTCGAAGCAACGCATGGACGCGGGCGACGACCTCTCGCATCCGAAACGGCTTGGTCACATAGTCATCAGCCCCGACGCCGAGGCCGATCAGCACGTCGGTCTCGTCGACCTTGGCGGTCACCATGAGCACCGGAACCGGCCGCCTCGCATGGATCCGCCGACACACCTCCAGTCCGTCCATCCGCGGAAGCATGAGGTCCAGGAGCACGAGATCCGGGCTGCGCTCCTCGAAGACGCGCAACGCGTCGGTGCCATCGAAGGCCTGGACGACTTCGAAGCCCTCCGCGGTCAGCCTGTCGGTCAGCGCTTGGTTGATCGTCTGGTCGTCCTCGACGACCAGCACCGTGCGACCCGGCCCGCTTCCGTTCGTCATGCTGGGAGGTTATGGGTGCGTGGGTGTGGAGTGTTGGGCCGACGTGTGCACATCTTGTGAAAGTCCCCGTGCAGAACTGCATGATCACGACCTGGGATCCGCGTGCAGAACTGCATGATCACGGAGGAGGTCGTCAGAGGCAGATCACGATCTGTTCGCGGCGAGGGCGTTCAGTGCGAGGTCGACGTCCGACTCGTCGTTCCACAGATGGAACGCGATGCGGACCTTGCCTGCTCTGCCGGCCACGACGGCACCGGCGGCCGAGAGCGCGGCCTGCTTGGCGCCGTCCGGATCCGGCAGCGAGACGACCGGACGGTCCGCCGCCTCCAGACCGAGCCCGGCACGAAACGCGTTGGCAACTCGAACGTCCCAGTCACGGACGGCGTGCATGTCGAGCGAGGTGAACAGCTCGAGGGCGGGCACCGTCCCCGCCCAGGGCAACCACGCCGGTGAGACGTCGAACCGGCGGGCATCGTGCGCGAGGTGCATACCGGGGCCGTAGCAGGAGTCCCAGACCGAGTCCCCCGCGTACCACCCGGCGTTGACGGGCCTCAACGGGAGTCGCTCCTCAAGATCCGGAGCAACCGTCAGGAAGGCCGAACATCTTGGCGCACAGAGCCACTTGTACGCCGAGCACGCCGTGATGTCGAAGCCCCCGGCACCCACCGGCATCCAGCCTGCCGCCTGGGTCAGGTCGCAGAAGGTGACGGCGCCGTGCCCTGCCGCGGCCTCGCGGACCGCCTCTGCGTCGACGACGGAACCACAGGCCGACTGCACCAACGAGAACGCCACCAGGACGGTCGTAGGCCGAACCGCCTCTGCCACCGCGTCGATGGGCACATGCCTGACCGTCACACCTCTGTCGGCGTGCACCAGGAACGGGAACACCATGGACGAGAAGTCGCCCTCCACACAGATGACCTCGGCACCATCCGGCAGCGACGCGGCGACAGTGCCAGCGAGCACGGAGACCTGCGAGGCGACGGCGACATGTGAGGTCGGCACGTCGACCAGCCGGGCGAACAGATCGCGCGATCTCGCGACATGCTGGTCGTAGCTGGTCGGGGACGTCTCGCCGGCGCTCCACTCGTCGATGGCGAGCTTGAGCGTCTCGGTGACGGTACGCGGCGGCAGGCCGAGCGACGCAGCGTTCAGGTATCCCGGCACTGGGCGGAACAGCGCCCTGGCGCCCTCGATCGTGACACGGTCGAGGGCGGCTGGGCTCGTCATGCGTCTACCGTGACGGACGGTGAACGGATCACACAAGACCGCAGAGTGACAAGGGCTGTCGAGTCCCTCGCCCAGGTGGATCGGGGCGGGTTCCCTCCCCCGCTTTCCGCCCCGGTGATGATCGAACCTCGCCACCCGTGCAGGGCGGGGGCGAGATTCCATGATCACGAACCAGGGGGCGGAGGGACCAGCCAACCGGACCAGCCAACGAACTAGCCAGGAGCGGCGGCGTCGAGACGACGCAGCGCGCCGAGGACAGTCTCGCGGTCGGTCGTGCGCCACATCGGTGGCAGCGACGCCAACAGGTAGCCGCCGTAACGGGCGGTCGCCAGCCGCGAGTCGAGGACGGCGACCACGCCGCGGTCGCTGCTCGACCGGATGAGCCGGCCGGCGCCCTGTGCCAGCTTGAGCGCGGCGTGCTGCGCGGCGACCGCCATGAAGCCGTTGCCGCCTGCTCTGCTGATCGCCTCCTGCCTCGCCGAGGCGAGCGGGTCGTCCGGGCGTGGGAACGGCAACCGGTCGATCACGACGAGCTGGCAGGACGGCCCGGGCACGTCGACGCCCTGCCACAGCGACAGCGTCCCGAACAGGCACGTCGACGGCTCGGCGGCGAACTCCCGCACCAGGTTGGGGGTGGAGTCGTCGCCCTGGCAGAGGACGTCGAAATCCAGTCGGTCGCGCATCTCCTCAGCGGCGACCTCCGCCGCCCGGCGGGAGGAGAACAGGCCGAGCGCACGGCCACCTGAGGCAGTGATGAGCGCCTCGAGCTCGTCAAACACCTTGTCCCCCAGGCCCTCTCGACCCGGTGCCGGCAGATGCCTTGCGATGTAGAGAATCGACTGCTTCGGGTAGTCGAACGGGCTGCCGACGTCGATGCCGCGCCACCGGACCTCATCTGAGTCGTCGTCGAAGTCGTCGGAGCCCTCCGCCTCACGTTCCTGCAGAACTGCAAGATCACGAGCGGAGGTGTCACCGGCGGGAGTGGTGAGGCCCACCTGGCGGGCGGCGGGGTCGAAGCTTCCGCCCAGGGTGAGTGTGGCGGACGTCAGCACCACCGTCCGGTCCGGGAACAACTCGCGACGCAACCGCCTGGCCACCGAGAGCGGTGCCACGTGCAGGGTCCGCCGAGGGGCACCCGGCCCGGTGGTCTGCTCGGCCAGCCAGACGACGTCCCCGGGAAGCTCCGCGGTGATGCGGTCGGCGACGTCGAAGACCTCGGTGAGGGACGCCCGGGCCAGGTGTCGCCCGCCTTCTGTCGCGTCGGCGTCCTGCGTCGACCCGGAACCGGTGTTGCGCAGTGCGGTGAGCGCCTCACGGGCGCCGTCGCGGACGAGCGCCACCGTGGCAGACAGGCTCTCCGGCAGCCCCCGCGTGAAGCGACCGGGCCGCAGCTCGTCGAGGACCATGGCGAGGTCATCGGCGGCCTGGTCCAGGGTGCTGGTGTCCAGGCCGGCGTTCTTGCGGGCGCGGCTGGCGGCGGCGCTGACCATGGGGCCGCTGAGCTCCCTGGACACCACGGACGTGACCCGGTCGACCAGCTCGTGCGCCTCGTCGACGACCAGCACCTCGTGCTCCGGCAGGACGCTGCGGCCCTCGAAGGCGTCGATGGCGAGCAGCGCGTGGTTCGTCACGACGACGTCCACCTCGTGGGCGCGACGCCTGGCGTGCTCAGCGAAGCAGTCGTCCACCTGAGGGCACTTCTGCCCCAGGCACTCGCGGGCGGAGACCGACACCTGCCGCCAGGCGCGCTCACTGACCCCGGGCACCAGCTCGTCCCGGTCACCGGCGGAGGTCTGCTCGGCCCACTCCCGCAGCCGGGTCACCTCCTTGCCCAGCCGCGACGCGGGGCCCGAGGTGACCACACGGCCAGGCAGCTCGGGCAGGTCGAACAGCGTGTCGTCGTCAGGGAACCCGCCGTCCAGCTTGTGCAGGCAGAGGTAGTTGGCGCGGCCCTTGACGATCTGCATCGTGGGCCGGCGGCCGAGCAGCGGCGCGAGGGCCTCGGCGAGGCGCGGCAGGTCCCGCTCGACGATCTGGTTCTGCAGCGCCAGGGTCGCGGTGGAGACGAGGACGGGCTCCTGCGTCTGGACCGCGTGACGGACCAACGGGACCAGATAGGCGAGCGACTTGCCCGTTCCTGTGCCCGCCTGCACCAGCAGGTGCTCGCCGGTCCTCGTCGCCTCGGCGACCGCGGCGGCCATCTTCTGCTGGCCTTCGCGCTGCGTCCCGCCGAGCGCCTCCACGGCAGCGGCGAGCAGGACGTCGACACTCGGGAGGTCCTTGCCCTCCTCGTCGTCGAACCCGTCGGAGTCCCGCTGCACCGGTCGAGCCTATGCGGCACGGCCGACCGGCGTGGACGGCGTCCACACAGGTCCCCGCCGCAACGTCAGCGCAAATGCGGCGCGGAGCCAGCACAACGCTGACGCTGGCGGAGGCCGCGCCCGGGTCAGCCGTCCAGGCCGATGTCCTCGTTCCACACGGACGGGTGGTCGGCGACAAAGCCCTTCATGAGATCGATGCACTCGGGATCGTCCAGCACGACAACCTCGACGCCACGGGAGCGCAAGAGATCCTCCCCGCCGACGAAGTTGCGGTTCTCGCCGATGACGACCCGGGGAATCCCGTACAGGAGGACCGCGCCGGTGCACATGATGCACGGCGACAGAGTGGTGTACATCGTCGCTCGCGCGTACGTGCGTGCGGGGAGCCGGCCGGCGTTCTCCAGGCAGTCCGTCTCGCCGTGGCGGATGGCGCTGCCCATCTGCACCCGCCGGTTGCGTCCGACGGCGAGCACTTCACCGTCCACCACCAGGGCGGCGCCGATCGGCACCCCGCCCTCGGCGCGACCGACACGGGCCTGCTCCACCGCGGCTTCGAGGAAGGTCGCGTCGTCGTTCATCGGGTCTCCTTACTCCGGATGAGTTGCGGTCTGGCGAGGGGATCGTGGGCTCACGTCCGCAGGGTTGTCGGCTGGGACCGGCACGTGTGCGGACGCAACGTCCACGGCGGGCGCCGTCAGGCACGGCGGTAGGGGCGCAGGTAGGCACCGGGGTAACGCACACCGCGGCCGGAGATCGCGAGCGTGGCGACGACGACCAGGTACGGCAGGGCGATCAGCAGCTCGCGCGGCACCGACTCGAACGTCGAGCTGATGGCCAGCTGGAGCTGCAGCGCGTCGACGCCGGCGAACAGCAGCGCGCCGAATACCGCCGGCCAGACCCGCCAACGGGCGAAGATGACCAGCGCGATGGACACCCAGCCGCGGCCGGCGGTGATGTTCAGGGTGAAGGAACCGAGGATCGCCAGGGTCAGGACGGCTCCCCCGATCGCGGTCAGTGCGCCACCGACAAGCAGTGCGGCGTAACGGGTCCGGGTCACCGAGATGCCGGCGGCGTCCGCAGCCTCCGGGTTCTCCCCGACGGCTCGCACCCGCAGGCCGAACCCGCTGCCGCGCAGCACCCACCACATCACCGGTGCCAGCACGAGGAAGCCGATGTACGTCAGCAGGTACTGCTCGGCGACCGGGACGTCCCTGAACAGCAACCCGAACTTGGCGATCTGCGGGACCGCTCCGCCGCCGTACTTCAGGCGATTGACGAACTCGCTGAGACCGATGAGCAGCAGCGTCGTGCCGATACCGGCGACGTGCTGGTTGACGCCGAAGGTCACCGTCAGCAGGCCCATGAGCAGACCAGACAGCAGGCCCACGACAACTGCCCCGAGCAACCCCAGCCACGGCGAGCCGGTGCTGGCGGCGACCAGGAACCCGGCGAACGCACCGGCGTACATGGTGCCCTCGATGCCGAGGTTGAGGATGCCGGTGCGCTCGGTGACCAGCTCACCCAGCGTCGCGTACAGCAGTGGTGTCGCGGAGACCAACGCTGCCCCGACCAGTGCGATGAGGGTGGTCATGCCGCATCCTCCCCCAGGCCCGGTCTGCTGCGACTTCGATGCAGAGCAGCGGGGAACCGGACGACCAGCTTGTACCGGCGCAGCACCAGGACGGCTACGACGCAGAGCATCAGGGTGGCTGTGACGACGTCGCCCATCTGCGGTGGCAGCTGCAGCACCCGGACGGCGGACTCGGCACCGACGATGATGTCCGCCAGCAGCACCGAGACGAACACGACGCCGGTGACGGACAAGGTGGCCAGCGTCGCGACGACGACGCCGGTGTAGCCGAAGCCGTCCGAGATGCCACCCGTCAGCTGGCCCTGCAGGCCGGCGACCTGGCTGACACCCCCGATGCCGGCGATCGCGCCGCTGCCCAGCGCGGCGCCGAGCATGGTCCGCTCGACCCGGATGCCGGCGAAGCGCGCGGCCTCCGGCGAGCGGCCGACGGCGCGCATCCGCAGCCCGAGCGGCGTCCGGCTGATGATCACCCCGACGACGATCGCGAGCACGAGGGCGATCGCGAAGCCGAGGTGGAGCCGGTGGTCGGCCAGCAGCCTCGGGAACGTGTAGGCGGGGTCGATCGGCGCCGACTCCGGGAACTGGTTCTCCGGGTTGCGCCACGGACCGTTCAGCAGACACTGGACGAGCAGCAGCGCGACGGGGTTGAGCAGCAGGGTGGTGACGACCTCGTCGATGCCCAGCCTTGTGCGCAACAGGGCCGGCACGAGCGCCCACACGACGCCGGCCACGGCGCCGGCGAGGATCACCAGCGGGATCGCCACCCCCGCCGGCAGCCCGCGGACGTTCAGGCCGAAGAACGTCGCCTCCACGGCGCCGGCGAGTAACTGCCCGTCGGCGCCGATGTTCCAGTAGCCACAACGGAATGCGACCGCGACGGCGAGTCCCGTGAACAGCAGCGGCGTCGAGGTCAGCAGCACCTCGAACACCGAGTCGACCGACGACAGCGGCTGCAGCACGTACCGTTCGTAGGCGGCGGCGGGGTTCGCACCGGCGGCGCGGATCGGACCGGCGGTCAGCAGGTACGTCAGGACGATCGGCAGGACGGCAAGCACCGGCAGCAGCCACCGCGGCTGGCGGCCTCGCAGAGCGAACCGGATCACGCGGTGACCTCCTCGATCGTGCCTCCGGCCATGAGCAGGCCCAGCCGCTCCGGCGTCGCCTCCTGCACCGGCAGCTCCCCGGCGACCCGCCCCTCGCTGAGCACCACGAGCCGGTCGGACAGGGCGAGCAGCTCGTCGAGATCCTCCGACACGAGGAGGACGCCGGCTCCGCGCTCCCGTTGGCGCAGCAGCTGGCGCTGCACGTACTCGGTGGCGCCGACGTCCAGGCCACGGGTGGGCTGCGCGACGATGACGAGACGGGGCTCGCGGTCCAGGACGCGGGCCAGCAGGACCTTCTGCATGTTGCCCCCGGACAGCGACCCGACCGTGTCCGTCGGCCCGGCCTTGATCGCGTACTCCTCGATGAGGCGATTGGCGTGCGCGCGGACCTTGCGCCGGTCTACGAACGGTCCGCGGCGGAACTCGTCGAGGTGCTCCATGACAAGGTTGTCCTCGACGCTCAGGTCGGGCACCACGCTGGCGTGCCGGTCCTCGGGGATGCGACCGACGCCGGCGTCCATCAACCGTTGCGGCCCCGCTCCGGTGAGATCGACGCCGTCGACCTCGACGCTGCCGGCGACGGGCTCGCGCATGCCGGTCAGCACGTCCACCAGCTCGCGCTGCCCGTTGCCGGAAACCCCTGCCACACCGAGCACCTCGCCGGCGTCGACGTGCAGCTTGACGTCGAACAGCGCGCGCCGGCCCTGCGACGCGGTGCCGGCGACCGTCAGCCCGCGAACGCGCAGGACCGTCTTCGCGGGCACGTCGACGTCGCGCCTAGCTGCGGGCGCCTCGTCGGTCTCGAAGCCGAGGACGGCGTCACGCGCGACACCGGTGACCGGTCGCCCGACCATCAGCTCGGCCAGCTCGCGCGCCTGGGCGCCGTCCACGTCCCGGGTCGTCACGACGCGACCGCGGCGCAGGACGGTGACCCGGTCGCAGATCGCGCTCACCTCGTGCAGCTTGTGGCTGGTGAACAGCACCGCCAGGCCCTGCTCGGTGAGCCGTCGGAGCGTGGTGAACAAGGCATCGACGTCCTGCGGGACGAGGACGGCGGTCGGCTCGTCCAGCAGCAGCACCCGGCAGTCGTGCACGAGCGCCTTGAGAATCTCGACCCGCTGCTGCTCCCCGATCGACAGGGCCTCGACGCGGGCATCCGGGTCGATCGCGACGCCGATCCGCGCGGCGGCGTCCTTCACCTGTCTACGCGCGGCGGCCAGGTCCAGCGGCCCGAGCCCGACGGAGGACAGCATGACGTTCTCCGTGACCGTCATTGGCGCCACCAGCGCGAAGTGCTGCGTGACCATGCCGATCCCGGCGGCGATCGCGTCCTTCGGGGAGGTGATCGAGACCGGTCGACCGTCGACCAGCACCTGGCCGGCGTCCGGCCGCACCAGACCGTAGAGTCCGCGCATCAGCGTCGACTTCCCGGCGCCGTTCTCGCCGAGGAGAGCGTGCACCTCCCCGCGCCGCAGGCGCAGGTCGATGTCGTCGTTGGCGAGCAGGTCGCCGAAGGCCTTCCGGATGCCGCGCAGCTCGACGACCGGCGTGTGACCGGTGCCGTACGAGGCCGTGGGTTGCGCGGCCGGCTGCGGAGCCGTCACGAGGAGAGCTCGTTGGAGCCCTTGGGCGTGTTCTCGTCGACCGGCGTCGTGAACTCGCCCGAAAGGATCTTCTTCTCCATCTCCTGCACCTTGGTGACGAGGTCCTGCGGGATACCGCCCTTCACGTCGGTGTTGATCGGCGCCAGGGAGGAGCCGCCGTTCTTCATGAAGCTGTAGTCCTTGAGGTTGGCTGCCTCGAACTTGTCGTTCCTGACCTGGTCGAGGACCGCCTCGACGGTCGGGCGCATGTCCCAGAGGATGCTGGTCATCACCGACTCCGGCGCCTGGTCCTTCTGGTCGGCCATCGAGCCGATCGAGACCAGCCCCTTCTCCTTGGCGGCCTCGATGACACCGGCCCGCTCGGCGAACAGGACGTCGGCGCCCTGGCTCACCTGCGCCAGCGCGGCCTGCTTCGCCTTCGTCGGGTCGAACCAGCTGTTGAGGAACGTGACCTTGACCTGCACCTGCGGGTTCACCGACTGCGCGCCCGCCACGTAGGCGTTGACGATGCGGTTCACCTCGGGCACGGGGTAGCCGCCGACGACGCCGAGGACGTTCGACTTCGTCACCCCGCCGGAGAGCATGCCGGCGAGGTAGGCCGGGTCGTGGATCCAGTTGTCGAAGACCGACAGGTTCGGGGCCTGCTCGGGCTCGCCGGAACCGAAGACGAAGGCAACATCGGGGAAGTCCTTCGCGACGGCTCGCACGGCGGCCTCGTTGCCGAACGCGTCGCCGAAGATCACGTCGGGCTTCTCGTTCTGGGCGATGTCCCGCAGCGTGCGCTCCATCCCGCCGGAGTAGCCGATGTTGTCGACGTAGTCATAGGTGATCTCGCCGTCCTTCTCGGCCGCCTGCAGGGCGGTGTGGATGACCCCGTCCCACGGCTCCTCGATCGGTGTGGCGTAGGCGCCGTAGACCTTCAGCGCCTCACCGCCCTGCGACCCGGTGGCGCTGCCGGCGGGCTGCGACGGCTGACCGGTGTTCCCACCGCAGGCGGCGAGGGCGAGGGTGGCGGCGAAGGCGATGGCGACGACTCGGAACGGGCGGATGCGGCCCATCGGGACCTCCAGGCTCGGGAGCGTTAGGCGGCATCCCACTCCCGTGGTGACGGGTTGAACAAGAGGCAGCTTGTCCATCTTCTGCGTGAGACCGTTGACGATTCGTCCTGCCGCTGCCACGGTGCCGCCATGGCGCTGACCGTCGCGGACGTGCTCGCACTGCCGCTGATGACCCGCGCACGTCCCGAGGTCCTGGTCGGGGACGCGCTGGACCGACGCACGGTGCGGTGGGTGCACACGTCCGAGATCTATGAGATCGGGCCGCTGCTGAAGGGCGGCGAGGTGCTCCTGACAACCGGCCTGGGTCTGATGGGGGCCGGCGACACGGCGCTGGACCACTACGCCGCCGACCTGGCTGCCCGCGGTGTGGCGGCCCTCATCCTGGAGCTCGGGCGGACCTTCCCGACGGCGCCGGCGGCCTTGGTGGACGCCGCTCGCAGACATGGTCTGCCGTTCGTCGTCCTGCACGGCGTCGTGCCGTTCGTCGAGGTCACCGAGGCGGTGCACCAGGCGCTGCTGACCGGGGAGCTCGAGCACCTGCGGCAGACCGAGCGGGTCCACTCGGTCCTGACCGACGGGCTGCTCTCGGGAGCCGGGCTCGAGGGCCTCCTGCTCCGTGTAGCCGGGCTCGCCGGATGCCGGGCGGCGCTCGTCGCGACGGACGGTCACGTGGTGGCGGTGTCCGACGGGTCGCGCAGCGCCTGGCGGCCGGGTCGTTCACGGCGGGCTCGCCGCACCGTCGAGGTGTACGGGCTGGAGTGGGGCCACCTGGAGCTGGCCGGTTCGTCGAACCCCGTCCGTGAGCTCGTGCTGGCGGGGGCGGCCGCGGCGATCGCCCTGGAGCTGGCACGCAGCGGCGACGTCGCCCCGGCCCGACGGGAGGCCGGCAGCTCGCTCGTCCGTGACCTCGCGACCGGCCGGTTCCGCAACGCCGACGAGATCGGCCAGCGGGCGACGCTGGTGGGCTTCGCACCGCCGCCCGGGTACGCGACGGTGGGTGTCGGCGTCCGGGTGGATCCGGGAACGCCCCTGCGCGCGGCGCTGGCGGCGGTCCGGGACGCTGCCCGCCGCACGTTCCGCGCGTCGTTGGCCGCCGACCTGGACGACGACATCCTGCTCGCGGTGGCGACTCAGGACGACGAGACGTGGCTGCGGGAGCGGCTCGAGCTCCTGGTGCAGCGCGTGGACGTCGAGCTCGGGCACACCAGCGGTGGCCGCGTCGGCGCCGTCGCCGCCGGGCCGGTGGTGCCGGACGCCGCCGCCCTCGTCCGGTCGCTGCCCCCGGCGCGCGACGCCGTACGGCTCGCGGTGCGCCTCGGCACCGGCGGGCGGGTGCTGCTCGCGACGGACTTGGCTGTCCCGCGGCTGATCGCGCGGCTGATCGACGACCCGGAGCTCGAGAGGTTCGTGGAGTCGCTGCTCGGCCCCCTGCTGCAGCACGACGCCGCGAAGGCGGGCCACCTGGTCACGACGCTCGAGCAGTTCCTCGCGAACGGGCTGTCGAAGACCGCGACAGCGCAGGCGCTCGGCGTGCGCCGGCAGACGCTGTACAACCGGCTGGCACGGATCGAGGCACTGCTGGGCGGACGGTGCCTCTACGACCACGAGCGCCGCACCGCCCTGGAGCTCGCGCTGGTCGCCTACCGCCTGCGGTTCGCGGCGGCGACGCGATGACGTTGTGGCGGGACCGCGGCGCGGGTCGCCGTCAGACGCGCGTGGTGGTGAACGCCTGCAGCTCGGCGGCGAGGTCGGGGTTCACACGCGCGAGGAGGGCAGTGCCCTCGGGCAGGTGCTCCTCCTCGAGGACCTCTCCCGTGGAGTGCACACGTGACACCAGGTCGCCGCGGTCGTACGGCAGCAGCACCTGGACCTCGACGAGCGGACGCGGCAGCTCGGTGGCGATCAGCTCTCGCAGCTCGGCGATCCCAGCACCCGTGCGGGCGGAGACGAGCACGCTGTGCGGCTCGCGGCGGCGCAACCGGGCGATCGTCTCGGGGTCGGCGGCGTCGACCTTGTTGAGGACGACGAACTCCGGGACCGAGTCGGCGCCGATGTCGGCCAGCACCTGGCGCACCGCGTTGATCTGCCCCTCGGGGTCCGCGTGGGAGGCGTCGACCACGTGCAGGATCAGGTCCGCCTCGCCGACCTCATCGAGGGTCGACCGGAAGGCCTCCACCAGCTGGGTCGGGAGGTGTCTCACGAAACCGACGGTGTCGGTGAGCGTGTACAGCCGGCCCTCGGGCGTCTCGGCCCGACGGACCGTGGGGTCGAGGGTCGCGAAGAGGGCGTTCTCCACCAGCACCCCCGCGCCGGTGAGCCGGTTCAGGAGGCTGGACTTGCCGGCGTTCGTGTAACCGGCGATCGCCACGCTGGGCACGGAGTTGCGGCGCCGGTCGGCGCGCTTCGTCTCGCGCGCCGGGCGCATCGCCTTGATCTCGCGGCGCAGCTTGGCCATGCGGGTGCGGATGCGGCGCCGGTCCAGCTCGATCTTGGTCTCACCGGGGCCGCGGGAGCCGATCCCCGCACCGGCGGCCACCCGGCCACCGGCCTGGCGGGACATCGACTCACCCCAACCACGCAGGCGGGGCAGCAGGTACTCCAGCTGGGCGAGCTCGACCTGCGCCTTACCCTCCTTGGACTTGGCGTGCTGGGCGAAGATGTCGAGGATCAACGCGGTCCGGTCGATCACCTTCACCTTGACGATGTCCTCCAGCCCCCGGCGTTGCGAGGGCGACAGGTCACCGTCGCAGATCACCGTGTCGGCGCCGGTCGCCTCGACGACGCCGCGGAGCTCGGCCGCCTTGCCGGAGCCGAGGAACGTGCCGGGGTCGGCGGAGCGGCGCTGCAGCACGCCGTCCAGGACGACGGAGCCGGCCGTCTCGGCGAGGGCGGCGAGCTCGCGCAGGGAGTTTTCGGCGTCCTCGGCCGAGCCGACGGTCCACAAACCGGCCAGCACGACCTTCTCGAGGCGCAGCTGCCGGTACTCGACCTCGGTGACGTCCTCGAGCTCGGTGGACAGGCCGACGACACGGCGCAGAGCCTGGCGGTCGGCGAGGTCCAGCTGGTCGCCGTCCAGCTCGTGATGGTCGGTGCCGCCCTCCGCGACCGCGGTGCCGTGCCGGGACAGGATCCGGCTCACCGCGTCCTCCGCTGCCTCGGGGCTGTGCTCCCGGGCCGGGGTGTCGTCGTAGTTCTGGGCGGTCATACGTCTCCAGGGTGATATGCGGGCGGCGTTACCGCCACTGTGACAGATTCAGCGCTCTGGAGGCGACCGTAATTCCTGGTGTGGCGTAGCGTTCGGCTGCGATGGACGGCGACCACTACTTCTCGGCTCGACCTGCGGTTTTCGACGAGCGACGGACCCTCGGCGTGCGGCTCGCCGGACGTGACGTGGAGGTGACCACGGCGTCCGGGGTGTTCAGCGGCGGCCGGTTGGACCTCGGTACCGAGGTGCTGCTGAAGCATGTTCCGGACCCGCCCGAACGCGGGGACCTGCTGGACCTCGGCTGTGGTTGGGGGCCGATCGCGCTGACGATGGCGATGCTCAGCCCGGGGGCGACGGTCTGGGCGGTGGACGTCAACGACCGTGCGCTGGACCTCGTCGCGGAGAACGCCGCCCGGCTCGGCCTGTCCGCTGTGCGGCCCGCGCGACCCGAGGACGTTCCGGACGACGTCACCTTCGCCGCGCTGTGGTCCAACCCCCCGATCCGGGTCGGCAAGCAGGCGCTGCACAAGCTGTTGCTCAGCTGGGTGCCGC
>JASBSH010000189.1 GCA_030149025.1 Actinomycetales bacterium
CGTCATCAGCGTCGACCCGGCGACGCGGACGGCCGACGTCCAGGGCATGTGCACCTACGAGCGGCTGGTCGACGCGACCCTGCCGTACGGCCTGATGCCGCTGGTGGTCCCGCAGCTGAAGACGATCACCCTCGGCGGCGCTGTCACCGGTCTCGGAATTGAGGCGTCGTCCTTCCGCAACGGCCTCCCGCACGAGTCGGTCGTCGAGATGGACGTGCTGACCGGCGACGGGCGGCTCGTGACCTGCTCCCCGCAGGAGAACCCCGAGCTCTTTACGACCTTCCCGAACTCGTACGGCTCGCTCGGGTACACGGTGCGGCTGAAGATCGCGCTGGAACGGACGCACCCGTACGTCGGTCTCCACCACGTCGGGTTCCGAAGCCTGGACGACGCATGCGCGGCCATCGCGGAGATCGTCGAGTCCCGCTCCTGGCAGGGAGAGAACGTCGACTTCCTGGACGGCGTCACGTTCGGTCCCGACGAGACGTACCTGACGCTCGGGCGCTGGCTGGACGACGTCAGGTCCGGTGGGCAGGGACGGCCCAGTGACTACACGGGCCAGCAGATCTACTACCGCTCGCTTCGCGAGCGGAGCCACGACGTCCTCACGGTGCGGGACTACCTGTGGCGTTGGGACACCGACTGGTTCTGGTGCTCGCGCGCCTTCGGGGCGCAGAACCGCTGGCTCCGCCGGGTCTGGCCGTCCGCCTACCGGCACAGCGACTTCTACCACCGTCTGGTGGGGCTGGATCACCGGTACGGCGTCGCGGCGAAGATCGACCGGCTGCGTGGGCAGCCGGCGCGCGAACGCGTCGTCCAGGATGTCGAGATCCCGGTCGAGCGGACCGCCGACTTCCTGCGGTGGTTCGACGCGAACGTCCCGATGACACCGGTCTGGCTGTGCCCGCTGAAGCTGCGCGAGCGTGACGGCGTCGCCAGGGAGTGGCCGCTGTACCCGCTGAAGGCGGGGCAGACGTACGTGAACATCGGGTTCTGGGGGACGGTCCCGATCGAGCCGGGCCGCAGGGACGGCGACGTGAACCGGATGATCGAGGACGCGGTGGCCGAGCACGACGGCCACAAGTCGCTGTACTCGGACGCGTACTACTCCCGGGAGGAGTTCGACGCGCTGTACGGCGGAGAGACGTATCGCAAGGTCAAGGAGATGTACGACCCGAAGGCGAGGCTGACGGGCATGTACGAGAAGGCGGTGGGACGTCGATGAGGATCGCTGACATCGTCCAGATGCTGACCGAAGGTCGGCCGCCGGTGCGGTTCACCGCCTACGACGGCAGCAGCTATGGGCCCGAGGACTCGCCGTACACCCTGCACCTGGCCACGGAGCGCGGGCTTTCGTATGTCGCCACAGCGCCGGGCGACCTGGGGCTTGCGCGCGCGTACGTGTCCGGCGACCTGGAGCTTCAGGGCGCTCATCCGGGTGACCCCTACGAGGCGTTCAAGGCGCTCGGCCAGTGGCGGCTGCGCCGTCCCTCTGCTCGTGAGCTGACGGCTCTGGTGCGGGAGCTGGGCTGGAAGAAGCTCGTGCCGCCGCCACCGCCGCCGCAGGAGACGATGCCGCGCTGGCGCAGGGCCGTGGAGGGACTGCGGCACTCGCCGCACCGGGACGCCACGGCGATCCACCGGCACTACGACGTGTCGAACTCCTTCTACGAGAAGGTGCTTGGCCCGTCGATGGCCTACACGTGCGCGGTGTTCCCGAAGGCGGACGCCAGCCTCGAGGAGGCGCAGGAGGAGAAGTTCGACCTCGTCGCCCGCAAGCTGGACCTCCAACCCGGTCAGCGCTTGCTGGACGTCGGCTGCGGCTGGGGCGGCATGGTGCGGCACGCCGCGAAGCACTACGGCGTCAAGGCGGTCGGCGTTACGCTGTCGGCGCAGCAGGCGCACTGGGCGCAGGAGAGGATCGAGCACGAGGGCCTGTCGGGTCAGGTTCAGGTGCTGCACGATGACTACCGGAACGCGCCCGGCGAGCAGTACGACGCGGTGAGCTCCATCGGGCTGCTCGAGCACATCGGTGTCGCGAACTACCCGGCGTACTTCAGCTTCCTGCTGGGCAAGCTGCGCGAGGAAGGTCGGTTGCTCAACCACTGCATCACCCGGCCGGA
>JASBSH010000196.1 GCA_030149025.1 Actinomycetales bacterium
GCACCTGGCCCGCTGCCTGGACGCCGTCGGGCCGCTCCCACCGCTGGACGTCTCCCTGCTCGACGCGCTCGACTGCGTCCTCGCCGAGGACGTCGTGTCCGCGATAGACCTGCCGGCCTTCGACAACTCCTCGATGGACGGCTACGCCGTGGTCGTGGACGACGTCACGCACGCCAGCGCGGACGCGCCGGTCGTGCTCCCGGTCGTTGGGGACCTGCCCGCCGGCGTGCGTGAGGTCCACCCCCTGACGCAGGGAAGCGCCGTCCGGATCATGACCGGCGCGCCGGTCCCGCCCGGTGCGACCGGCGTCGTCCCGGTCGAGCTGACCGATGCCGGTCTCGCACGGGTGAGCATCCGCGAGCCGGTGCCGGACGGCAAGAACATCCGCCGGGTCGGGGAGGACGTCAGCACCGGGGAGCTGTTGCTGCAGGCCGGTACCAGGCTCGGGCCGCGGCAGATCGGGCTGCTCGCCGCGACCGGGTACAGCCAGGTGAAGGTGTACCCGCGGCCGCGGGTCGTGGTGATGTCCACGGGCAGCGAGATCATCGAGCCCGGCCGGCGTCCCGGGTTCGGGCAGGTGAGCGACTCCAACAGCTTCGCGCTCACCGCGGCGGTGCTGGACTGCGGCGCGATCGGGATGCGCGTGGGCATCGTGGAGGACGACCCCCGCAAGCTCATGTCGACGCTGGAGGGCCAGCTGATGCGGGCCGACATGGTGATCACGACCGGCGGCGTGAGCGCAGGCGCCTACGACACCGTCAAGGAGGTGCTGTCGACCCTGGGGACGGTGCAGTTCGACAAGGTCGCGATGCAGCCGGGTATGCCGCAGGGTTTCGGGTTGCTAGGTGGTTCGGGCAGGGGCAGTGGCTCGTCGGGTGCCGGCATACCGATCTTCACCCTGCCCGGCAACCCGGTGAGCTCGTACATCTCCTTCGAGGTCTTCGTCCGCCCGGCACTCCGCAAGATGATGGGTGAGCCCCAGCTGCACCGGCCCGTGGTGACGGCACGCGCCGAACAGTCCTGGGGCGCGCCGCCGGGCAAGCGGCAGTACAACAGGGTGGAGCTGCGGCGCACCGACGACTGGTACGGCCCCGGATACCTGGCCCGGCCGTTCAAGGGCCCGGGCTCCCACCTCGTCGCCGACCTCGCCAAGGCCAACGCGCTCGCCGTCGTGCCGGAGGACGTCACGCAGGTGCGAGAGGGTGATGAGGTGCGATGCATGCTGCTCGAGAGGGGCCGTCGGTGAGCGGTGCTGAGGTGGGCGGCGCCGAAGAGCCGGCCGCCCCTCGCCGCCTCACCCACCAGGACGAGGCCGGCAACGCGCGCATGGTCGACGTCAGCGCCAAGGCGGTCACCGCGCGCGAGGCCTCGGCCGCCGGCGAGGTCCGGTGCAGCTCCGACGTCATCGCCGCGCTGCGCTCCGGCGACGTGCCCAAGGGCGACGCGCTCGGCGTCGCGCGCGTCGCGGGCATCCAGGCGGCCAAACGCACACCGGACCTCATCCCGCTCGCGCACCCGATCGCCGTCCACGCCGTCTCCGTCGACCTCGAGGTGCTGGACGACAGGGTGGCCGTCCGCGCGACCGTCCGTACCGCGGACCGCACCGGCATCGAGATGGAGGCCCTGACGTGCGTCACCGTCGCGGCGCTCGCCCTCGTCGACATGGTGAAGGCGATCGACAAGCACTGCGTCATCGACAACGTGAGGGTGACGGCCAAGAGCGGTGGGCGGTCCGGCGACTGGCGCGAACCCCAACCCCGGTGATCATGAAATCCCGGTTCACCCACCCCGTCCACCCCACTCCCGCGGTGATCATGGAATCCGGCCACCCCCTCATCCCGGTGATCATGGAATCCCGGTTCAGGAGCACACATGACCATCCAGCCCAGTGATCCGCTGGCCGAACCGGACGACGAACGCACGGCGCTCGTCGTGACAGTCTCCAACCGCGTGGACGCGGGCGTCTACACCGACACCGGTGGGCCGATCCTCGTGGAAGGGTTGCGGTCCATGGGTTTTCGGGCTGACGGGCCGTCCGTCGTCCCCGACGGCGACGAGGTGTCGGTGGCGCTGCAGGCGGCGATCGACCAGGGCTACGACGTGGTGCTGACGACAGGCGGCACCGGCATCACACCCGGCGACCTCACGCCGGAGATGACCGCGCCACTGCTGACCCGTGAGATCCCCGGACTCGCGGAGGCCATTCGCGCGCACGGACGGGAGAACGGCGTCCCCACCGCGTCGCTGTCCCGAGGCCTCGCCGGTGTCGCGGGAAGCACCATCATCGTGAACCTGCCCGGTTCGTCGGGGGGCTGCCGTGACGGGATCGCAGTGCTGTCGAAGGTCCTGCCCCATGCCGTGGACCAGGTCCGTGGCGGCGATCACCCCCGCTCGGCCTCATGACCGGTTGGCCGGTCGTCCTCGAGCACGGGGACGTGCGGCTGCGGCCCCTGAGGCTGCGGGACTCACGGGCATGGCGCCGGCTGCGAAGTGAGAACGCCGACTGGCTCAAGCCTTGGGAGGCAACGAGTCCGACGCCAGACGTGCCCCTGCGCAGCTTCGCGCAGATGACCAGATCGCTCTCTCGCCAGGCCAGGGCGGGGAGGATGCTGCCGTTCGCCGTCGATCACGACGGCCGGCTGGCGGGTCAGATGACGGTCAGCGGGATCATCTGGGGATCGCTTCGCTCCGCCCAGGTGGGGTACTGGGTGGACAGGTCCCGCGCCGGGTTGGGGATCATCCCGACGGCGCTCGCGGTCGTCACCGACCACTGCCTGTTCCAGATGGGCCTGCACCGAATCGAGGTCAACATCCGGCCCGAGAACACCGCGAGCCTTCGCGTCGTCGAGAAGCTCGGCTTCCGCGACGAGGGTGTTCGCCGCAGGTACCTGCACATCGATGGCGACTGGCGCGACCACCGAACCTTCGCCCTGACCGTCGAGGACCTGCCCGGGGGACTGATGGCCCGCTGGCTTGAGTCACAGCAGGCACAGCAGGCGACAGGGAGCACGTGAGCGACACACCGAGTCACATCCCTTGATCGGTGTCAACAGGGCCTACCGTTTACCTCCGTGGACAGCGGACTGATCTTCCCGATCATCGTCGCGCTGTGGCTCGTCTTCCTGGTGCCGCACTGGGTTCGTCGGCGTGAGCACCTGTCCTCTTCCCGTGCGGCGGACCGGTTCTCGGCGGCGATGCGGGTGCCCGAGCGACGCGATGACCCGGCCCTGCCCCCGGCCGAGCGCGCGCCGACGTACCTTCTGACGCCGCCGCGCGAGCAGCTCCACGCCAGGCGCATCGACGACCGTGAACTGGCCGATGCGGACGACAGCGAGGACAGGGTGCAGGTCCGCGCCGTGCGCCCCGTCGACCGCACACCGACACGCACGCTCGCCCCGTCCCTGCTCCCAGGCCCCCACTCCGGCCGTGATGTCGCCACCCCAGGTCGTGATCATGCAGTTCTGCACGCCCGGAGGGCATCGCGTGTGCCCGGCCTGACCTTCCTCGCCGCGCTCACCAGCGTCCCCGTTCTCGGCGTCCTCGCCGTACTGGGGCTCGCCCCGGCCTGGTCCCCGGCCGTGGGACTCGCGCTGACGGCGGTCTGCGTCGCCTGGCTGCGGAAGCGCGCCCTGCACCGCCGCGCTCTGCGCGCGGCCCGGCGTGACGCCGCGCCGGTACCTGCCACCCCGTCCGAACCGCCGGCCGTCGTCGAGGACCTGCGTGACGCCGTCCCGGACATCGACGCCCTGCTCGCGACGGACGAGGACGACGACACGCAGGACCGTACGTGGACTCCCGTTCCCGTCCCTCCGCCGACGTACACGCTCAAGCCGGCGGCGCCCGTTCGACCGGTGCTGGCGTGGGAGGGGGAGCCGACGCTCGAGCCGAGTCTGTCGGTGCCCAGCCTGGCCGCTGCGCCTGCGCCTGCCGCAGCCGAGGCGCCGTCCGTGCGTCGCGTCGTCCCCGACCTGGAGCTCGTCCTCGAGCGCCGTCGGGCCGCGGGCGAGTAGACTCCCGACCGATGCCAAAGCCCGCTCGTGAGCGACTCGCGCAACTCCTCGGCGGCACGGAACCGGTGAGGGCGGACAGCGCCATGGTTCAGTTGCCGGGGGACGTGCTTGAGCTGGAGGTGACCGGCGTCGGTCCGGTCGAGACCCCGATCCGCGCGGCCCAGGCGAAGCGGCTGATCGGAGTGGCCCGCCCGGCCCGGTTCGGGCGTGGCGCGGAGACGCTGAGCGATGCCTCCGTGCGCGACACCTGGGAGCTCACCGCAGACCAGGTGCGCCTCGGCCCCGGCTGGCGCGGCCACCTCGACGCAGCGCTGGAGCACTTCTGCGACGAGCTCGGCCTGCCTGCCGGTGCGCGGTTGACCGCCGAGCTGCATTCGATGCTGGTCTACGGCAAGGGACAGTTCTTCCTGCCACACCAGGACTCCGAGAAGCGCGACGAGATGGTCGGGAGCCTGGTGGTGATGCTGCCGTCGGTGCACACCGGCGGCGAGCTCGTCGTCGACGACGGTGGCCATGCGCAGATCTACCGCGGGTCCCGGGACGACGCCGTGCTGGTGGCCTTCTATGCCGATCGTCGCCATGAGGTTCGGCCCGTTCGGTCGGGATACCGGGTCACGCTGACCTTCAATCTGCTCCTCACCAGTCCCCCCGCGACCTCCCCGGGAGGTCAGGTCGCGGAGGCGTCGAGGTACCTCACCGAGCACTTCACCAGTCGTGTATTCAGTCGCTACGGGGGCCGTGATCTCGGCGAGCCCACGCGCCTGGCGTTCCTGCTGGACCACGAGTACACCACCAAGGGGCTGGCGGCGGGCCGGTTGAAGGGCGCGGACGCAGAGCGGGCCGCGACCCTGCGGGCAGCCGCAGAACAAGCGGGATGCGAGAGCGTGCTCGCGCTGGCGGAGATCAAGGAGACCTGGGACGCCCTTTCGACCGAAGACCTCCGTCATCACGGCTGGTACGACGACGAGGACGACGAGGACGACGAGGACGACGAGGACGACGACGGGCCGGATCTTGACGACGACGATTACGAGCTCAATGAACTGATCGACGACGAGATCGTCCTCGGCTGGTGGGTCGGCCCCGACGGCAAGCCGGAGACGATACGTCTCGCCCTGCACGATCACGAGGTCTGCGCGGTCACGCAGACGAACTCGCTGACGCCGTACGAGACCGAGTACGAGGGCTACATGGGCAACTATGGCAACACGCTGGACCGGTGGTACCGACGGGCAGCAGTGGTTGTCTGGCCGAAGGAGAAGGCCTTCGCGGCGCGCGCTGAGGCGGGATCGGCCTGGGCGCTCCGGACCATCCTCGACCGGCTCGACGCCGGCGACCTGGACGGCGCGCGTGCGGACGCGGCGTCGCTGGAGCCGTTCTGGCTCGATGTCGACCCGGCTTTGGTCGCGCCCGCGCTCGAGGTCGCGGCGCGGTTGCGTGACGCCAGGGTTGCGGGAGTGGTGATGGCGCCCTTCCGCATGCAGATGCTGCGCCCCGACCACGCTCCGCTAGTGGCGGCACTCGCCCGGGCCTACGGCGAACCGTGGCTGCTGGATCTCATCGACAGATGGGAGTCCTCGAACCGGTTCACGGGCCTCGATCGGCTCCGGTGGGTCACCGAAGCGCTGGTGCCGCTGTGCCAGGCGCTGGGCGAACACGAAGCGGACGCGGTCGCAGCTGGGTGCGCCGACCGGGTCTGGCGTTGGTTGTCAAGTCGGATCGACGTGTGGGTCGGCCACGATCACCCCGATCGACGACGCGCCAGCCTGGGCGAACTCGCAGTACCCCTGGCGCGGGTGCTGGAGGTCGCGTCCGACGAGCTCGGCGCAACCATTGCCGACGCGCTGCGAGCGCCGGGCGACAACGTGGACGACCTGGTGGTTCCGGTTCTGCGGGCGCATCGGGCGCCACCGACCCCCGCACTCGTCGCCATCGCGCACGACTGCCGGAGCCGGCTGAGCCGACTCGTCGACCGTCCGGCACGAGCGGACGACGACTGGTCGATCGCTTGGACCGGGTGCGGCTGCGCGGTGTGTGACCGGCTCGCGGCGTTCCTGAGCTCCCGCTCGGACCGCAATCATGAGTGGCCCCTGGCCAAGCCAGGCCGGCAACACGTCCACCAGCAGATCGACACCGCCGGTCTACCGGTACGACACATCACCCGGCGACACGGCCGGCCGTACACGCTCCTCCTGACCAAGACCGAGGACTTGTTCCGCCGCGAGGACGACGTTCGCCGGCGCGCGCGCAAGGACCTCGATTGGCTCTCTTCCAGGTTTGAGTAGGGCGAGCCGCCGGACAACCGAATGGGGCCGGACGACGACACGCACGACCGCACGTCGACTCCCGTTCCCGTCCCCCGCCGACGTACACGCTGAAGCCGAGCGCTCCCGCCCTCGGTGCGTAGCGCCGTCCCCTACCTTGGGCTGGTCCTCGAGCGCCGTCGAGCGGTAGTCGAGTAGCCGGGTCGTACGCCGCCCCGGCTCGGCCGATTCGAGAGCGGAAAGCTCCGGGTGTTAGCCTGTGCTCCGCTTCAAGGGGCTGTGGCGCAGCTGGTAGCGCACCTCGTTCGCAACGAGGGGGTCAGGGGTTCGAGTCCCCTCAGCTCCACCGAATCTGCTGGGCAGGGGCCTGCCCGGATCGTGGATTCAGGAGCAGGCAGTGGCAACTCAGCAGAAACTCAGTTGTTTCGTCCCTGTCTTCGGTCGTCGGTGGTGTTCCCGGCGACTGCGCACGCCCGCCTGGTCGGCTACGAAGTCGGGCATGAACATCGATGCCACCCCTTCCTGGCTCCAACCGTCCGCAGGCCTCTGCGCCAACGACCTGCAGCGCATCGGCGCGGCGGTCACTGCCGCCCGTGCGGGCCCGGACCCGACCAACCACCATGCCGTCCGCGAGGCTCGCCGCGTCTGCGCCGCACCTACGGCGTTGCCCCGGTCCGCCAAGCCCGACCCCTCACGCCAGCTGACCTGCGCCAGATCCTGAGCCAGGTCGATCGCAGCACCCCGCTCGGTGCCCGTGACGCCGCGATCATCCTGCTCGGCTACGCCTCGGCCCTGCGCCGCTCCGAGCTGGTCGCGCTCACCCTCGACGACGTCGAACCCAAACCCGGCGGGCTGCTGCTCCATTTGCGCTCCTCCAAGACCGACCAGGACGCCGAACGCGCCGTCGTCGGCGTCGCCCACGGCAACCACGCAATATCAGACCCCATCGAAGCTATCGCCGCCTGGCGCAGCCACGGCGGCGAGGCGCCCGGCCCGCTGTTCACCCGGCTCTTCTAGGCCAACGTCAGCCTGCGAGCGCTCTCCGGCAACGCCATCGCCCGGATGCTCCGGGCCCGCGCCGCCGACGCCGGCCTGCCCGCCGAACGCATCACCGCCCACTCCCTGCGCGCCGGGCACGCCACCACCGCCTTCCAGGCCGGCGTCCACCTCGACGGGATCGCCGCCCAGACCCGACACAAGGACCTCTCGGTCCTTGCTCACTCGCTACATCCGTCCCCTCGAAGCACTGACGAGCACGACCAGCCGTGACCTCGGGCTCTGAAGACCGAGAACCCAATGATCGCCCTTGTGCGATGATCGCATAGATGCGATCATGATGGACGTGGTGGAAGTCGAGCTTCACGACGAAGTCGTCGAGTGGCTGGCCTCCCTAGCAGACCCAGAGTGGGAGCGGGTCGTGGTGATCCTGGACCGGCTGGCCGATCTGGGGTCGCTGGCGAGGATGCCCTTGTCACGAAGCCTGGGCGATGGGCTCTTCGAGTTGCGGTTCAGCCTCGGTCCGACCGCTCGGCGCATCACCTACCGGTTCACCAGGGACGGCCGGGTCATCTTGCTGACCACGTTCCGTAAACAACGCAACAACGAACGCAACGAGATCGGCCGCGCACGCAGGGCCGCTGCAGAGTGTGCACGGCGCTACCCGTGAAGGAGGAGACGATGGCCAACTACTCGCGCTGGACCGAGATCAAGGGCAAGCGCCCCGCCCCGTCGACCGAGACCCGCGCCGAAATCGAGCAGGATCTCGCCCTCGGACAGCTCATCTACGACTTGCGCACCAAAGCCGGCCTCAGTCAACGGGAACTCGCCGAACGCATGGGGACCACCCAGTCCGTCATCTCCCGTCTCGAAGAGGGAGGTGGTGCCCGCAACCGGATCGACACCCTCGCCCGGGTCGCCACTGCACTCAACCGGCATCTTGTCCTCTCCTTCCCTGAAGAGCTCCCGGTCAACCTGAAGGATGCTGTCCAGGTCGCCTGAATCTCGCGCAGGGCGGTTCAGATCTTCCTGGGGTCGGGGAAGCCCAGACTGAGGTACCCGGGAGCGCGTTGGTCCCCGGGAAGCATCGGATACAGGCCGATATGGACGTCTCGGTCAGGTGCGCTGCCAGCACTTCGGGCGTCAGCGGAAGATAGCGCTGGTCGGCCGGCCTGCTGCCCTTGCGCCAACCGCCCACGACCGCCGGCATCCAGCCCGACTTTCCCGAACGGGCGTTCCCCCACCGAACGGCGTAGACGTCCCCGCGCGCGCCGAAGAGCGCGGCATAGAACTGCACCTACTTCTGCGGCTGCGACCTGGCGTCCACCGACCCTGGCGACCTGTCGAACCATGCTGCTTGCGTACCGTGAGCCGGCGCCGCCTCGACATCAGTCAACCTCAACAGCCGACGCAGGCGCGCGTTCTCCCGTCGCAGGCCCTCGAGCTCGTCGTTGACATCCGGCACAACTGCCATCCTGCCGAATCACGCCGAGCACCTGCTGGCGACCGTCGGGTCGGGTGCCTGGTGGTCAGCAGGAAGTCAGCAGAAAGAGCGCGCGAACTTCCCCGAGACACTCCGAGTCCATCAGGTAGCGTGGCTGTGCAGAAGTGGTCCGATCCGTGGCAGTGCCCCAGATCGAGCGGGTTCGGTCAAGATGGACCGAGTCGTGACGAAGCGTCGAAGCGGCTCGTCCATCTGAGGGGGTCAGGGGTTCGAGTCCCCTCAGCTCCACCGAATCTGCTGGGAAGGGGCCTGCCCGGATCGTCGATTCAGGAGCAGGCAGCGGCAACTCAGCAGGAAGCCCAGCACGAGGTCGGACGGTCAGATCAGCGACATCATCGAGGTCCTGCTCGGGACCCCCATGCACCCAGGGGAGGCTCTCGCACTCCGTCCCTGCGACATCGAGGCCCTGCCTACGGGGATGATCGCGAGCAATCCTCGGCGACGCCGGCATCGAGGGCGTCACGCCGCACATGTTCCGCCGGACAGTAGCGGCGGTGGTCAAACGAGCAGGCGAGCCGGAACCTTGCCCCGTTGCTCGGGCACACCGACCCGAGGGTGACGATCGAGCACTACATCGCAACGATCATGTGAATGCGCTGACCGCCGAGCTCCTCGACGCGGCGTTCGCGCGCGAGGACGACGCGAGGGGAGCCGGGGGGTGCGATCTTGACCGTGCCTATAACCGGGAGATATCTTCCAGATATGCGTAGTGATGGTCCGGCGCTGATGCCGGTGTTCCGGTCGCAGCATCAGGCGGAGCTGCTGATGTGGCTGCTGTTGCACCCCGAGCAGGAGTACGGCCTGACCGAGATGGCGGATCGCCTGCACTTGCCCCTCTCCACGCTCCATCGTGAGGTGATCCGCCTTGACGAGGCCGGTCTGGTCGCCAGTCGCACTCTGGGCCGCAACCGGATGATCCGCGCCAACGTTGACCACCCGGCCGCGAAGGCACTGACTCAGCTCCTGGAGATCACCTTCGGTCCCAGGGCCGTCATCGCTGAGGAGTTCGCGATCCAGGGCGCCGAGCAGGTGGTGATCTTCGGCTCTTGGGCTGCTCGCTACGAGGGCCATGCCGGTGCGCCACCCCACGACATCGACGTGCTTGTTGTAGGGAAGGTCAACCGCGCCGATGTCTACGACGCGGCCGACCGAGCAAGTGCCCGCCTGGGCATCGAGGTCAATCCCGTCGTACGAACGGCGAAGCAGTGGGAAGACCCTGAGGACGCACTCGTCGCGCAGATCAAGGAGTCGGCCAACGTGACCGTGCTCGGCTTGCCTGATTCGGTGGCCTCCTGATGGTCCGCTGGAAGCGCGGCGAGTTAGAGGTCTAGGCGCTGCTATCCGGCGGTGAGCTTCAGAAGCTGACCGGCGCCGCTGCCAACGGCGGCCGTCTCCTGGCGAAGGCATCGGTCACGCTGACGACGGCCCGGTCCGCTGCTGAGACCGACCCGGACTCCGCCTTCGTCCTTGCCTACGACGCAGCGCGCCAAGCGTTGACCGGGCTGCTGGCGCACCAAGGACTTCGGCCGACGACCAAGGGCGGCCACTACGCAGTCGAGCAGGCCATCCGCGCGCAGTTCGGACCGGGATTCCGACAGTTCGGTGCCCTGCGGCGGCGTCGCAACGAGCTCGAGTACCCCGAACGCCCCGGCGACGATGCCACGAAGGACGAGGCCGCCGAGGCCATCGAGCACACCGAAGCGATCCTCGCTGCGGCGCAGGGCCTGCTGGACCAGCTCGGTCCGTTTTGAGGCCGCAGCGAGGGTTACGGCAGGTCGGCGCGGTCGAACTCCTGCTGCAGCCGCGGCCGGCGACGATGCGTCTCTCGAAGCTCGGCGATCCGGTCAACTACCTCAACCCGGTCAGCTACCTCAACGCCCGGGTCAGACCAGCACTCAGCTTGCGCATCTTTGCCAGCCTCCGTGCCGCGCTCCGGTAGTGGGGGGCACCTGCCTCGACCAGCTCGTCCTCTACGAGCTGGTCCTGGATCGGCAGCACCGCGAGGAGCTCGACCTTCTCGTACACCTTCACCAACTCGGCCCACGTGTGGTCGCTGCCCAGGGCAAGTGAGTGTGCGAGGTTCCAGACAAACTGAGGCTCCTTCAGCGTGAGCAGCGCGAATAGGACGGCGTCAGGAGGACTCGCCGCCAAGGTGACACGACCTCGTCGCGGAGTTCGGACCAGGCCTTCCCAGCCGCCTTGTGCAACCTCGCCGCCGTCGTCGAGGACGGCCACCGCCTGACACGAACAGCCGCGCGTCCATCAGAGGGGGTCAAGGACTACAGTCCCCTCAGCTCCACGGAGGTCGCCGCTGGCTCGCCAGCTGAGCGGACGCCGAGTGAAGGACGTGTCAGCGGATCCCAGAAGCGGTCCTGGCCGGCAGGTGCTCGACCTCGACCTTCACCGGTTGCCAGTCGATCCCCGGGATCGAGCGGAGCGGTGCGAAAGGGTCGGCTGCGCGTTCCCAGGCGGCCGCGAGGCTGTCCGCGATCAGTGCGGCCTCGTCGGGGTGTGCCTGGGTTGCCAGTTGGCGTAGCCGGTCGACGTCGGTGAGCTTGACCGTGACCGTCCAGCTGGCCGTGCCCCGGTTAGGGGACTCGCCGACCACCTCGCTGTCCACGGAGACGATCCGGAAGGCGCTGGCTTCCAAAAGTGCGTCTAGGCCGTCGGTGGGCCAGATCAGCCAGGCCAGTGAGTCGAATGCGCCGTCGGCGGGCTTCTCGTACGCGTCAGAGGGCGACGGATCCTCGGCGACCGAGTCGGCGCTCAAACCGATCGTCACCTCGTTCGCCTCGGCTCGCGCCACAGCTTCGTTCACTGCCGCCGCGTCGACGATCGTGACCTCGGCGGTGGCGGTGCAGGCCCACGTCTCACGGTTCC
>JASBSH010000198.1 GCA_030149025.1 Actinomycetales bacterium
ACCGCCGGGGTGAGCAGGTCGGCGTGGTGGGTCGCCGCCACGTCCGGGTGCGCCCGCAGCCGGTACTTCAGGGCGTTCTCGCCGTAGACGGCGTAGATCGGGTCGTCCGGATCTCTCGTCACACCGGTGGCGCGCTCGCGAAGCTCCGAAGGCAGGTCGAGCACCGGCATCCGGGAACGCAGAGAAGGGTTGAAGAAGAAGGGGATCGACACTCGGTCCTCCCCGGCGGGCGGCGCGACCACGCGGTGCACAGTCGCCTTCAGGTACCCGTCGGTCGCCAGCTCCAGCAGCTCGCCGATGTTGACGACGAACGCCCCGGGCAGGGGTGGGGCGTCGATCCAGGCGCCGTCCTTGTCCACCTGCAGCCCGTCCTTGCCGGGCTCCACGAGCAACAGGGTGAGGACGCCGCCGTCCTTGTGCGCTCCGACTCCCTGCTCGTGCCCCTCGTCGGGCCTGCCGGGGTACCGGACAATCTTGATCAGGGTCGAGGGGTCGGTCTCGAACGCTGGGGCGAACACGTCGGCCGGCGCGCCGAGCGACTCGGCCCAGGCTCCGAGCAGACGGTGCGCCACGGCGGTCAGCGACTTCTCCCAGCGCTGGACGACGTCACGCAGCTCCGGCAGCTCCGCCGGCCAGAGATTGGGTCCCTCGAGACGCATGTAGTCGGGGACGTCGGGACCGGAGGGCACTGCGGGACGTTCGGGGCCGACGTCCAGCTGCTCACGCCAGTCGACCCGGCCCTGCGTGAGCTCCCCACCGACGCGGGTGTACCCGCGGAACTGGGGGCTCGTCGTGTTCGCGATGGCGAGCTTGCTCTCCTCCGGGAGAGCGAAGAAGCGCCGCGAGGTGTGGAGCAGCTCAGTGGTGAGGTCGTCGGGTACGCCGTGGCCCACGAGGTAGAAGAAGCCGTACTCGTGGGTGACGCGACGAAGCTCGGCGCGGAACGCGTCCGCCGTGTCAGGGCCTTGGTCGAGCTGGCTCAGGTCGAGAACGGGCAGGGTCGTCGGGGTGTGCGAGGTCATGACTTCCTGAATATCGAGCGTGGTGCGGAGCGGCCGCCCTAAAGGCCGCGTGGGAGGGGGGAAGCCTCAGCCGCAACACGTGCTCGTTGACACCAGGACGTAGTCGACCACGCGGTCTGAGACCAGTATGATCGTGCGCGCCTGAGTCATAATCCGACGCTAGCAGAGCGCTGTGGAGCGTTCGGGACCGGCGGCCGTCCCGGTGGGGCGGTAGCGCCCTGTCCACCCGTCACCTGCTCAGGAACGACGCGACCTGAGAGTTGAAGTCGTCGGGGTGGGTGGCGAACCCCATGTGCAGCGGCATCGTGTCGAAGCGAGCGTCCGGCATGTTTCGGCCGACCCAGGACCTGGCGTCCCCGGCCCAGTCCTCCCGCGCTATGAACAGGGTCGGCACGACCCTGCTGGCAGCGCTCGCCGTCGCGGACAGATCCGTGGTCGAGCCGTCGGCCGCCGTTGCGATTGCCACGTGGTCGGGCGTCTTGAGACCGAGTTCGACGACCCTGGCGATGTCCTCGTCGTCGGGGGGAGTGTCATCAGGCAGACCGAGCATGTACGCGGCGTACGCCGTCCAGAAGCCGCGACGATCATCGATGACGGCACGCAGCAGCGCCACTATGCCGTCGGGCGTGAGCGGCGTCTCGCCCCAGTCGTCCGGGTCATTCGGATTCGCTGGGCACTTGGGCGTCTCGTCGCACAGGATCAGATGGTCGACACGGTCGAAACCGTTGTCGCGCAGGTATGCAAGGACGTCGAACACCCCGAAGGACCATCCGAGCAGATGCACCTTGTCCTCGCCGAGATGCTCGATGAGTGCTCGCAGGTCGGCACCCCGCTGGGTGAAGCTGTTGCCGGTCAACGTGTCGGGAGATTCCCCATGTCCTCGTGGGTCATAGGCCACGACTCGGTATCGGTCCGCAAGCCCGAGGAGCTGGGCGGCGAAGAAGTCGGCGCTGCACGTCCAGCCCGGCACGAGCACGAGAACCGGTCCGTTTCCCCGGCTGACGACGCGCAGAGTCGCACCCGTAGGAAGGTCGATCATCTCAGTGCTGGCGTCGTCCGGGATCTGCAGGTTGAACCTCGGCATGGTGGTGATCGAAGCAGCGCCGACCAGTGCTGGTCAACGAGCTCTGCAGAGGTGCAAGATCACGATCAAGGGTTGGGCCCTTGGTCCCTGGCTCTTCTCGTCGTCACCGGCGAGCATGAACGTGCCGGGCCAGCTCACGACCGAGGGGCCCGGCAGCGTCACCCGAGGAAGGGATATGTCGATGAGCCAGATGCTCCAGCTCGCACCAGAGGACGTCCAGGTCACGCAGCGCGGCGACGAGATGCCGCTCGGCGTCGCCGACTACGCGCAGAAGAAGGTCGCTCACGCGGTTCGAGTATCCGGACGGCCCGTGCACGGGGCGAGCGTCGTGGTCCGGAAGACCGCCGAGGCCGATGTGCAGCGCCGGTTCCGGGTCGAGGCGACGGTGGACGTCGCGGGTACGCGGATCCGTGCGGAGGGTTTCGGCGCCAAGGCGCACGAGGCCACCGATGCGGTGGTCGACCTGCTGCGTCGGCGCATCACGGCTCTCATCGACAAGTGGGACCAGCGGTCCCGGTGGCTCGGGCTGGAGCGGCCAGGGCAGTGGCGGCACGGGATGCTCGGCGAGAGGCGCCACTACGCGCCCCTGCCCGTGGAGGAGCGGGAGATCGTCCGGCGCAAGACGTTCGCCATGACTCCGGCCAGCCCGGACGAGGCGGCCTTCGACATGGAGGCCCTCGGTCACGACTTCCTGCTGTTCGTGGACTCCGAGTCCGGGCGCGACGCGCTGGTGTACGTCCGGCCGGACGGTGGGTACGGAGTGCTAGGAACCGGGGACGACGCCCCGCCCGTTCTCGACGAGGCGCAGGCTCGGGAGCGGCTCGACGTCGGTGGTGAGCGGTTCGTGTTCTACACGGACCGGGAGACCGGTCGGGGCAGCGTCGTATACCGCCGTTACGACGGGAACTACGGCGTCATCGACCCTGCGTAGGTCATCGACCCCGCGTAGGTAGCCCCTGCGGTCGGTAGGTGAGGGCCGGCGCCACGTCGACGCACTCTTTCCACTCGAGGACCGTCGAGTCCCCG
>JASBSH010000199.1 GCA_030149025.1 Actinomycetales bacterium
GGACGACTTCGAGGGGTACGATGGCTGCAACGAGATCCTCAACGTGACCCGCCCGGACGTCGTCGCCTGGGTGCACGAGGCGTACCTCGAGGTGGGCGTCGACTGCGTCGAGACGAACACCTTCGGGGCCAACTGGGCCAACCTCGGCGAGTACGGCATCGCGGACCGGATCTTCGAGCTCGCCTTCGCGGGGGCGCAGGTAGCGCGTCGTGCCGCGGACGACGCCACGCAGGCAGGGCGGGAACGGTACGTCCTCGGGTCGGTCGGGCCGGGGACGAAGCTGCCGAGCCTCGGGCACGTCCCGTTCAAGGTCCTGCGGGACGCCTACGCCGAGCAGGTGAGGGGCATGCTGGAGGGCGGCGCCGACGCCGTCCTGATCGAGACCTGCCAGGACCTGCTGCAGGCCAAGGCCGCGGTCATCGGCGCCCAGCACGCCGTCGAGCGCACCGGCGTCGACGCTCCGGTCCTTACCCAGGTCACGGTCGAGACCACGGGCACGATGCTGCTCGGGACCGAGATCGGCGCGGCGTTGAACGCGTTGGAGGCGCTGGGCATCGACGGGATCGGGCTCAACTGCGCCACCGGGCCCGGGGAGATGAGCGAGCACCTGCGCCACCTGTCCCGCCGCGCACGGATCCCCGTCACCTGCATGCCGAACGCCGGGCTGCCGCAGCTGAGTGCGAGCGGCGCGGTCTACCCGCTGACGCCTGCGCAGCTCGCCGACGCCCATGCCCAGTTCGTCCGGGAGTTCGGCCTGTCCCTGGTGGGGGGCTGCTGCGGGACGACTCCCGCGCACCTGCGTGCCGTCGTCCAGCAGCTGGAGGGGGTGACCCCCGCTGTCCGGAACCCGCGCCCCGAACCGGGGGTGTCCAGCCTGTACCAGCACGTGCCGTTCCGTCAGGACGTGAGTTACCTCGCGATCGGTGAGAGGACGAACGCCAACGGCTCCAAGGCCTTTCGCGAGGCGATGCTCGCCGCGGACTGGGAACGCTGCGTCGACATCGCACGCGACCAGACCCGGGACGGCGCGCACCTCCTCGACGTCTGCGTCGACTACGTGGGCCGAAGCGGCGTGGACGACGTCACGGCCGTGGTCGGCCGCCTCGCGACCAGCTCCACCCTGCCGCTCGTCATCGACTCCACGGAACCGCCGGTCATCGAGGCGGCGCTGGAGCTGACCGGCGGTCGATGCGTCGTGAACTCGGTGAACTACGAGGACGGCGACGGACCGGACAGCCGCTTCACGCGCGTGATGCGGTGCGTGCGCGAGCACGGCGCGGCAGTGGTGGCGCTCACGATCGACGAGGAGGGCCAGGCGCGGACGGCCGAGCACAAGGTTCGCGTCGCCACGCGACTGATCGAGGACCTGTCGAAGAACTGGGGGATGGCCGTCCACGACATCCTGGTGGACTGCCTGACCTTCCCCATCGCCACGGGGCAGGAGGAGACACGCGGTGACGGGCTGGCGACGATCGAGGCGATTGCTGAGCTCAAACGGCGGTACCCGGAGGTGCAGACGACCCTCGGGGTCTCCAACATCTCGTTCGGTCTCAAGCCCGCTGCGCGCGTCGTCCTGAACTCTGTCTTCCTGCACGAGGCCGTGAAGGCCGGGCTCGACTCGGCCATCGTGCACGCCGCACGGATCCTGCCGATCGCGCGGATCCCGGAGGAGCAGCGGCAGGTGGCGCTGGACCTCGTGTACGACCGGCGCCGCTACGACGAGAACGGCCAGCTGGTCTACGACCCGCTGGCGCGGATGCTGGAGCTCTTCGAGGGCGTCGACTCGGCGTCACAGAAGGCGGACCGGGCAGCCGAGCTCGCCGCGCTACCGCTGGGGGAGCGCCTGCAGCGGAGGATCATCGACGGCGAGCGGCAGGGGCTGGAGGCCGACCTGGACGCCGCCCTCTCCGGTGGGCAGAGCCCGCTCGACGTCATCAACGACACGCTGCTCGAGGGCATGAAGGTCGTGGGGGAGCGGTTCGGCCGCGGCGAGATGCAGCTCCCGTTCGTTCTGCAGTCCGCAGAGGTGATGAAAGCCGCTGTGGCATACCTCGAACCGCACATCGAAGCCCTGGCCGAGGAGGAAGGGACGACGACGTCCCGGGCCAAGGCCAAGGTGGTGCTCGCCACCGTCAAGGGCGACGTGCACGACATCGGCAAGAACCTCGTCGACATCATCCTGTCCAACAACGGCTACGAGGTGGTGAACCTCGGGATCAAGCAGCCGGTGAGCGAGATCATCCGCGCCGCCGAGGAGCACGACGCCGACGCCATCGGCATGAGCGGGCTGCTGGTGAAGTCGACGGTCGTGATGAAGGACAACCTCGAGGAGCTGAACCTCCGCGGCCTGTCGGCCCGGTGGCCCGTCCTGCTGGGCGGCGCGGCGCTGACCAGGGCCTACGTGGAGAACGACCTCGCCGAGCTGTACGAGGGCGAAGTGCGTTACGCCCGAGACGCGTTTGAGGGTCTGCGGCTGATGGACGCGGTCGCGGCGGCGAAGACCAGCGGGCGCGACGTCGCCGAGCACCTCCCTGCCCTGCGGCCGCGCCGGGTCCGTCAGGTCGCGCGGGGGGAGGAGCAGCCGCTGGACGACGCCCGGGTGCGGTCGGACGTCGCCCGCGACGTCACGGTGCCGACGCCGCCGTTCTGGGGAACCCGGGTGGTCCGCGGTATCGCGCTCGCCGACTACTCGGCCTACCTCGACGAACGCGCGACGTTCCTGGGTCAGTGGGGCCTGAAGCCGAGCCGCGGCGGACAGGGGCCGGGCTACGACGAGCTGGTCGAGACGGAGGGACGCCCGCGGCTGCGGATGTGGCTGGACCGGCTGCAGACCGAGGGGATCCTCGAAGCGGGCGTTGTCTACGGGTACTTCCCGTGCTGGTCCGAGGCCAACGACCTGGTCGTGCTCCACTTCGACGGTGACGGCACCGATGGCGAGCCGGGGACCGAGTGGATGCGGTTCACGTTCCCTCGCCAGCGCCGCGACCGCCGGCTCTGCCTGGCCGACTTCTTCCGCTCCAAGGAGGAGGTCGGGGCCGAGGGACGGCCAGACGTGGTCGCCTTCCAGCTCGTGACGATGGGCTCACATGTGGCTGAGGTGACCGCGAAGCTGTTCGAGTCCGGGGCCTACCGGGACTACCTGGAGCTGCACGGGTTGTCGGTGCAGCTCACGGAGGCGCTGGCGGAGATGTGGCACGCCCGCGTGCGGGCGGAGCTCGGTTTCGGCGGCGAGGACGACGACGAGCTGGCAGGGATCCTGAGGCAGGGCTACCGCGGCTCCCGATACTCGTTCGGCTACCCAGCCTGTCCGGAGCTGGATGACCGTGCGAAGCTGGTCGAGCTGCTGCGCCCGGAGCGGATCGGCGTGAGCCTGTCCGAGGAGCTGCAGCTGCACCCCGAGCAGTCCACGGACGCTCTCGTCGTCCATCACCCCGAGGCGAAGTACTTCAACGCGACATGACGGACCACCACCGCCCACCCCTCGCTCGTGACCATGTAATCACGCCACCCGGCACTGGCGGTGGCGGTGGCGGTGGCCCCGTCGCCCAACCCCTCTCCGGTGATCATGAAATCCCGGTTCGACCCCGAGCGCTGCAGGCGGTGCTCTGGGACATGGATGGCACCCTCGTCGACACCGAGCCGTACTGGATCGAGGCCGAGTACGCGCTGGTCGCGCAGTTCGGCGGGACCTGGACGGAGGAGGACTCCCGACGGCTGATCGGCAACGCCCTGATGACGTCGGCCGAGTACCTGCGCGACCGGGGCGGTGTCGACCTGCCCCTCGTCGACATCGTGCACCGGATGCAGGCACACGTGATCGACCGCGTGGACCGGGTCGCCAACTGGCAGCCGGGTGCTCGTCAACTGCTGGCCGAGCTTCGGGCCGCAGGGGTGCCACAGGCTCTGGTGACGATGTCGTGGACACCGCTGGCACAGGCGGTGCTGCGTCACCTCCCCCCGGGAACCTTCGACGTCGTGGTCACGGGGGACCAGGTCACTCACGGCAAGCCCCACCCGGAGCCGTACACCACGGCCGCCCGCCGGTTGGGCGTGCAGCCGGCCGCGTGCGTGGCGATCGAGGACTCGCCCACCGGCATCGCCTCGGCCGAGGCCGCGGGAGCCGTCACCTTCGCGGTGCCGCACCTGGTTGCGATCCCCGGGGCCCCGGGACGCACGGTCGTCGACAGCCTGACCGATCTGACGGTCGCGATCCTTGCCCGGGCGGTGGAGGAGCAGTCGGTCGGCGTGTCCGAGCAGAGGACATGACCGCGACGACAGGCACCGAAAGGCTCGGGGGAGTCTCGCACCCCGGCGACCTGCTGCAGGTGGACGGCCTGTCGGTGACGTTCGGCGGCAAGGGACGCAAGCCCGTGCGGGCCGTGGACGGGGTCTCGTTCTCCGTCCGCCCGGGAGAGGTCGTGGGCCTGGTCGGTGAGTCCGGCGGCGGAAAGTCCGTCACATCCCTGGCGATCATGGGCCTGTTGCCTCGCCGGGGTGTCAAGGTCGGGGGCTCGGTGCGGTTCGAGGGCCGGGAGCTCGTCGGGGCATCCCGCTCCGAGCTGCGCGGCCTGCGGGGACGCGAGATGGCCATGGTCTTCCAGGACCCCATGACCTCGCTGCACCCGGTGGTTCCGGTCGGCACACAGGTGACGGAGGTCCTTCGCCAGCACACCGACCTCGATCGCGCCGCGGCTCGCCAGGAGGCCGAGGACCTGCTGCACCAGGTTGGGATCCCCGACCCGAAGCGGCGGCTGGACGAATACCCCCACCAGCTCTCCTCTCCGGTGGGATTGCGGCAGCGGGCCCTGATCGTGATCTCGGACCGGGTGGGCGTGATGTACCTCGGCGTGATCGTCGAGGAGGCCGACAGTGACGAGCTGTACGCCAACCCGCTTCACCCGTACACGATCTCGCTGATGTCGGCCATCCCTGTGCCTGACCCGGACGTGGAGGATCGTCGGGAGCGGATCCTGCTCGCCGGTGACCTGCCGAGCCCGGCGAACCCGCCGTCCGGATGCCGCTTCCACACCCGCTGCCCGTTCGTGCAACCCACCCGGTGTCACGACGAGGTGCCGGCGTTGCGCGAGCTGGCTCCAGGTCACCGCGTCGCCTGCCACTGGGCCGAGGAGATCAAGGCGGGGCGGATCACCCCGGCAGACACCGCGTTCGACCCGACGGCGGAGGCAGCGAACGACTGACCGCCCCCGCCCGAATCTGTCACAGGGTGGCCCTGTGCCGAACCTATTGGTACGGGGGCACCCTGCAACAGTTGCGGATTGGCGTAACGCCGCCCAGTAGGGGTGTCTTTCAGCGGTTTCCCAGCAGACGGCCGCCCGTGGAAAGCGGCCGCGCAACCTGTCTCAGTCGACCGAGATCGCCTTGAGGATGTTCAACCTCGTCGCTCGCACAGCGGGCAGTACCGCGGCCACAATCCCGACGATTGCCGACAGGACGAGGACGGTGACGAGGCTCCCGGTCGGCACCACGAGGTCCGTCAGGCCCTCGTCGACCAGGACGTGTTGCATGAACACCCCGATACCGAGCCCCAGCACCGCGCCGAGCACAGCTCCGAACAGCGCCGTGTACACGGACTCCAGAGTGATCATCCGACGAAGCTGACTGCGGCTCAGACCCACTGCCCGCAGCAGTCCGATCTCGCGAGTCCGCTCGAACACCGAGAGCGCCAGGGTGTTCACGATCCCGAGGACGGCGATGACCACCGACAGGGCGAGGAGCACGTAGATCGTCATCAGAAGCTGTTCGATCTGGTCGGACTGGGCGTTGATGAACTCGTCGCGGTCCTGGACGGAGACGACCACATACGGTTTCACCGCGTCCACCACCGCGGCACGCACCTTGGCGGCATCAGCGCCGGGATCGAGCACCACGTAGGCCAGCATGTCGGCGCGCTGGGGTGCCGGCACGGCCTGCTCCGCCAGCTTCGCCGGGATGACCATCGACGAACCTATGGCAGGGTTGTCCGCGAAGACACCGCCCACCGTCAGCTTCGCGTCGGGAAGGGAGCCGACGACACCCGACAACGTGGATCCGACGTCCAGGTCCTCGTCCTTGGCGAGGGACTCCGAGACCAGCACCTTGCCGTCATCGAGGACATCCAGTGTGCCAGAACGCATCTGGACGTCCACGGCGTCGGCCAACGCAGCCGCGTCACTGCCGACTGCGAGCTGCGGGGCGCCGTCCACATCGAGGGGGACGGCGCGGAGGCCGGCAACCGACTTCACGCCGCCCACCCGGCGGACGGCGTCCGTGATGCCGTCTGACATCCCGGTGAACCCGCCCTCCAGCACCAGGTCGGCACGCACGAGCTGGTTGACCAGCGACTTGGTGGACTCCGTCGCCGATGCGGACAGCACGGACACGGCGGAGACCAGGGCGAGCCCGATCATGAGAGCACTGGCCGTGGCCGCGGTGCGCCTCGGGTTCCTTAGGGCGTTGCCGCGGGCCATGCGGCCGACCGAGCGGGACAGCGCCGCGAACGGCGCACCGACGACAGCGATGACAGGTCGGGCCAGGGCCGGAGCACCGACGGCGAAGGCGGCGAACAGCAGCAGCACTACGGCCACCTGGCTGGCGTTGGATCCGGTGCCCTCTAGGCGGAGTGCAGGGGCGACGGCGGCCAGGCCGAGCAGCAGCAGCGCCGTCGCCCATAGAGCACGCCGACGCAACCCCTTCTCCGGCATGGCGACGTCATCCCGCATCGCCGCGATCGGAGCGATCCGAGAAGCACGGATAGCGGGTACCGCAGCGGCCACCACGGTGACCACGAGGCCGAGCAGCAGGCTCACGATGACGGTTCGGGCCGAGACGGGAAGACCGCCCGAGACCTCGAGGCCGAAGCTGGTCAGCGCCGCCTGGAGCGCTGCTGCCAGACCGACTCCTGCGCCGAGCCCAACGAGCCCGCCGACCAGCCCGATTGCGACAGCCTCGGCGAGAACCATCCGCACCACTTGGCCCGCCCCCGCTCCGATGGCGCGCAGCAGGGCGAGCTCGCGTGTCCGCTGGGCGATAAGCATCGAGAACGTGTTGACGATGATGAATCCGCCGACGACGAGGCTGATTCCGGCGAACACCAGGAGGAAGGTGTTGATGAAGCCGAGGGCCTGCCGCATTGTGGCGGTGTCCTTCTCGGTCTTCGCCTCGCCGGTGATGGCCTCGGCGGTCGGCGGCAGCACCTGCTGCACCTGCCCGACGAGGGCCTCCTGACTGACGCCCGGATTCCCCTGGACCTGGAACGCAGCGGTCGTGCCGTCCGGAGCGAAGAGGTTGACGGACGTGGGTTCGTCGAACAGGACCAGCGTTGTCCCGGCGAGAGCGCCGAACCGCACTGAGGCGACGATCTTCACGTCCATGACACGTGGCCCGACAACGACACGGGTTCGGTCGCCAACGGTCAAGCCGGCCTTCTGGAGCGTTCCCTCCTCGACGGCGATCTCACCCGGCCCGCGGGGAGCCCGGCCGTCGACGACCTCAAGGACGGGGTCGTCGTCCAGCCAGGAAAATGAAAGGGTGGGCGCGCCGCCGTTGCGCACGGCCGTGCCGTCCTTGCCGACGAGGATCGCGCTGCCGGCCAGCTCGGGCGCGGCACGGCGCACGTCCGGGAGCCGTTCCAGCTCGGCTTCGAGGGTCAGCGGCAGGCCGGACCGCAGGTTCGTGCCGTCGATGGCGGTCGCACCCTCGGCGCCGCTGACATACACGTCCGTTCCCTTGTTCGCCTGGCTGAAGATGCCGGTGAAGGTGCGGTCCAGGCTGTCGGTGAGGACGAGTGTGCCCGCGACGAACGCGACGCCGAGCAGGACGGACAACGACGTCAGCAGGAATCGGAGCCAGTGCCCCCGGATACCGGCCATGGTGACGCGACGCATCAGGAAACCCGTTGCGCTGGGTCGTGCGCGGCCATCTGCTCGAGAACGGTTGCCGCAGTGGGCTCCAGCAGTTCCCCGACGATACGGCCGTCCGCCAGGAAGAGGACCCTGTCCGCATGGGCAGCGGCACTCGGTTCGTGGGTCACCATCACGATCGTCTGGCCGAACTCGTCAACGGAGCGTCGTAGGAACGAGAGGATCTCCGCACTGGCCTGCGAGTCCAGGTTGCCCGTCGGCTCGTCAGCGAAGACGATCGCGGGGCGGCTGACCAGCGCCCGTGCGCACGCGACACGCTGCTGCTGGCCGCCCGACAGCTCGGAAGGCTTGTGCCGCAACCTCGCGCGCAAGCCAACGGTGTCGATGATTCGCTCGTACCAGTCCTTGTCGAGCTTCGCGCCGGCGATGTCCAGCGGCAGGGTGATGTTCTCCTCGGCGGTGAGGGTCGGAACCAGGTTGAACGACTGGAAGACGAACCCGATCCGATCGCGCCGAAGCCGTGTCAGCGCCTTGTCCTTCAGACCTGCGATCTCGACGCCGTCGATCTCGACGCTGCCCGAGGTCGGGGTGTCGAGGGCGGCCATGCAGTGCATGAACGTGGACTTGCCCGAACCCGACGGCCCCATGATCGCGGTGAGCTCGCCGCGCCGGAATTCGGCGCTCACGCCGGCCAGCGCGTTCACCTGGGCGTCGCCCTCACCGTAGATCTTCACCAGGTCCCTGGCGCGTGCCACCACTGCTCCTGCCCTCCCGTCGGGGCTGCGAGGTCGCGAGTGGGCGGGCAGGTCGGTCACAGTCTTCTCCGTCACGGTGGATGATCCTGGTGGATGGCGGGTGGTGGGGTGCGCCCCGCGGACACCCGGGAACAGGGTGGGGGAAACCTCCCAACGATCTTCTGGCTGGATGCGCGGGCAAGCAAATTCAGTCGTCCTCGTCCTGGCCTGGCGTCGCGACCCGACCGGCGCCACTGCCCGACGCCAAAGCGACCGCGTCGACGGGAAGGGTCGGGGGAGTGCCGCCGTGCGCAGGACACAGCGGTTTGTGATGGCACCAGTCGCACAGACGACTCGGGTTCGCCCGCCAGTCACCCGTTTCCGCAGCCCGGCGAATGGCCACCCACAGGGCCTTGAGCTTGCGCTCCGTCGCGCGCAGCTCATGCTCCGTGGGTGCGTACCTGAGCACCTCGCCGTCCCGCAGATAGACCAGCTGCAACAGAGCGGGCACGACACCGTGGGTGCGCCACAGGACCAGGCCGTAGAACTTCATCTGGAACAGGGCCTTGGCCTCGAACAGTGCGGACGGCGCCCGTCCGGTCTTGTAGTCGACCACCCGCATCGCACCGTTCGGTGCGACGTCCAGACGGTCCACGTACCCGCGAAGCCGCAGCCCGTCGTCCAGGTCGGTCTCGACGTAGAGCTCGCGCTCCGCCGGCTCCAGCCGTGTCGGGTCCTCGAGCGTGAAGTACCGGTCCAGCAGCTCCTCGGCGCTTTTCAGCCATTGGACGAGCGCCGAGTCGTCGGCACCGAACAGCCCATTCAGTTCCGGATCGCTGTCGAGTAGTCGCTGCCACTCGCCGGGCAGAAGCCGCCGGGCGGCCTCGGGGTGCCGCCCGTGCGACGGTAGGTCGAACAACCGCTCCAGCACGGCATGTACCACGGTTCCGCGGACCGCATCGGGGCTCGGAGGCTCCGGCAGCCGGTCGACGACACGGAACCTGTACAGGAGCGGGCATTGCATGAAGTCGCTGGCACGGGACGGCGACAGGGCGGCCTTTCGCTCGGCCGGGGGTTCGGCCGGGGGATGGACAACGGCTTCGACAGGATGCTCCGTCGCTGCTCCGATCGACATGCCGCCACAGTACGGGGCAGCACCGACAGCCCTGCGGAGACAGGACCCTGCGCTCAATACGCACAGATGTGTTCGGACAGGGCAGCACAGGGCGGTCAGGGCAGTGCAGGGCGGCCAGGGCAGAGACACCCGACCCGTAGGCTGACAGGGTGGCACAGCGGATCCGGCAGGGTAGTGGCGCCCGGCGTCACCCGGAGGGGTGGGAGGTCGGGCGGCTCCTCGGCGTGCCGGTAGTCCTAGCCCGTTCCTGGTTCATCATCGCCGCCGTCATCACGGTGATGTTCGGGCCGGTGGTCGCCTCCAGGTCGCCGGGGCTCGGTGCGGGCGCCTACCTCGTGGCGTTGGCCTACGCCGTCCTGCTGTTGTTCTCCGTCCTGGTCCACGAGCTCGGGCACGCCGTCGTATCCCGGCTCACCGGGTCCCCGGCGAGCCGGATCGTGCTGAACCTCTGGGGAGGGCATACCCAGTTCGAAGCCGAGACCCCCACCCCGGGACGGAGTTTTGTCGTCGCCGGCGTCGGACCGTTGACCAATGCGCTGATCGCGGTCGTCGCCTAGTACGCACTGGCGCTGACCACTCCCGGGGGCGTGCCGGAGCTCCTCCTCGCGGCCCTCGCGATCACCAACGCCCTCGTGGCAGGCTTCAACCTGGTGCCCGGGCTGCCGCTCGACGGCGGTCGGATGCTCGAGGCCCTGATCTGGAAGATCACCGGCGACCGGAATGCCGGTATGACTGTGGCCGGGTGGGCCGGGCGGGCTTTCGCTGCCGGTCTCGTCCTCTGGGTGCTGGGGCGCCCGCTCCTTGCGGGGCATCAGCCGGATCTGTTCACGGTCGTGTGGGCGGCCGTGATCGGTGCACTGCTGTGGCAGGGGGCGGGCCAGGCGATACGCGGAGCGCAGGTCCGCAGAAGACTGGGCGCGGCGACCGTGGCCTCCCTCATGGCGCCGGCCATCCCGGTCCCGCACGGCGTATCGGTCCTGGAGGCGGTCCACGCACGCGACACCTCCGGCGTCAGGGAGGTCGTGCTCGTGGCGCCCGACGGCAGGCCGACCGGGGTGCTGGACGGCCCGTCGGCCGACGCCGTGCCTGACGACCGGCATGCCGTCGTCCCCGCCGCCTCGGCCGCTCGGGCGCTCCCGGAAGGCGCCGTCCTCGACGTCCGTCTCACCGGCGCC
>JASBSH010000200.1 GCA_030149025.1 Actinomycetales bacterium
GGACCCGGTTCTGCTCGATGACGACGGCGCTGCCTTCGACGATCCCGTCCGCGGGTAGGCAGACCCGCACGCCCCGGACGACGGCGGCGCGGCCGGGTGGCAGGGCGCCGCGCCGCATGCGTGCTGCCAGCGCGGCGCGCCGGGAGATGGCGGCGTACACGTCGCCGGCGAGCCAGCGCGCCAGCTGACTGGCCGGCCGGATGCCGCCGAGCACCTCGATGACCGCCTGCACCATCGCGCTGCACGCGGCCTGGGGATCGGGCAGGTCCCTGGTGGAGGTCGGCTGTGGCCCGAAGACCGGGTCGATCTCGGAGACCGGCTGACGTTCGGTGAAGGCAAGGGCCAGCGTGCCCTGGGTCGGGGGAACCTGCTGCCGAGAACGCCGGTGCATTTGCAGGGGGTGCGGTTCGCTGACGGGAACCGGCAGGCGCCTGAGCGGACACACCGGAGCTTCGGCCATGTTGTCCGGGTTGTCGACACGGCGTGCGGTGCTCGTCGCGGCGCTGGTCATGTCAGCCCGCTCTTCCGGCCTCGGCGGCAGTCGCACCCGCGTCGGTCGTGCTCGGCGGCCGGAGCCGTTGCCCAGGCTGGATCCGGTCCGGGTCCGGGCCGATCACGTCCCGGTTCGCCTGGTACCAGCGCGGCCACTCAGCGGCGATCTCGGCGTCTGTCGCGTCGCCGGGCAGATGGCGCGCGCAGATGTCCCAGAGGGTGTCTCCTCGCCGGACCACCACTTCATCAGCGACGCTGGTGGCGGGCCGAGGCTGGTCCACGACGAGCGTCGCCGGAGCCGCCTGCCGCACCTGGCTGGGCCGCGGCGGCGCCCAGCCGGGCGAGACCGGTGGCGGTGCGTCCGCGTCAGGGCCGCCGCCCCACGTGTCGAGGAGGTCCGGCGCACCCGCGGTGTCGGGGGCGACTCGCCCCTCCCCGCCGTCCGGTGACGTCCATGCCGGGTTCACCACGGCCACTTCGGCAGCCGCGAGGGAACTGGCGGTGGCCGCGGCAAACGCAGGCGTCGTCGCCCCGGCGGCGATCACCACGCCGATCGCCGTGGCGACGAGGGACCGTAACGGCCGGGGCAGGGTCCGAGCCGCCGCGTGCGCGACGGCGGTCGGCCTGCCCGGCCGGTGCAGCGCGCTGACCAGGCAGGTGAGCACGGCGAGGGACCACCAGGCGAGAACCGCCCCTGCCGCCAGCGCCGCGACGCGCGCGAGGGCGATGTCGAGAACGGCCGGGGTGACCGCTGTAGGCCCGGGACCGTCGAGCGCCCACGTCACGAGCAGGCAGGCGACGGCGGGGAGCGCGAGCGTGATGGTGGCGGTGCCGAGGAGCGCTACGGCGCGGCGGGGGTGGACCATTGCTGAGATCCTTCGTTTGAGGCAGTTTGATATCGATTGATGAACGTAGAGCGAAGGTATACCGCTTTGATATGCACCTGTCCAGGGCTACGGTGTCCCCGTGCGTTGGGACGCCCTGTTCGACGACCTGGAGGCGCAGCTCGACCGCGAGCAGGCCGCCGAGCACTGGGCGGAGGTGGCCGAGCGGTCCCGTGCCGAGTTCGGTCGGATCGCGTTGGCCGATCGGTTGCGCGCGCACGTGGGCCAGCAGCTGACGCTCCGGCTGC
The DNA here is from genome assembly GCA_030149025.1 of Actinomycetales bacterium. Lineage (GTDB taxonomy): Bacteria > Actinomycetota > Actinomycetes > Actinomycetales > BWSM-131 > BWSM-131. The sequence goes on from JASBSH010000200.1 coordinate 1,625, forward strand.
GCAACGGCGACCAGGTGTCAGGCGCGGTCGACGACGTCGCAGCCGAGTGGCTCGCGCTGACACAGCGCGCGGCGCAGGTCCTGGTCCCGATCGAGGCCGTCAGCTCGGTCGGCGGGCTGTCCCGCGCCGTGTCACCGGAGCCCGGCGTTGTCCTGCGCCGCCTGGGGCTGCGCCATGCGCTTCGCGCCCTGGCCCGCGACCGTGCGCCGGTGCGGCTCACGCTGGCCGGCGGGGCGGTCACGGGGACTATCGACCGGGTCGGTGCCGACCACATCGACGTGGCCGAGCATCCGGTGGGGGAGGCGCGGCGGCCGGGGGCGGTCCGTCAGGTGGTCACCATCCGGCTCGCAGCGCTGCTTGCGGTCCGCTCCACCGTCTTCTGATCGGTAAGTGCGCTTACCGTCCGGTAGCCCTGCTTCCCGAGCAGGATGGGCGCCTGAGACCATGAACTGATGGACCTTGCCCAGCCCCTCAGCACTCTCATCCCGACACTGGAGGCCGACGTGCTGACGGTCCTGGCCCGAAGCTCGGAGCCATTGACCGGTCGTCGATTAGCGCAACTCGGGCGGCGTGGAAGCCATCCCGCGGTGCAGAAGGTGCTGGACCGTTTGGTGGACGCCGGACTGGTCGAGATGCAGCCGGCCGGCCCCGCACGCCTCTACCGGCTCAACCGGGACCACCTCTTGGCCGGACCGGTGCTCGCATGCGTCGCCGGCCGCCAGACCCTGCTCGAGCGTCTGCGCGGTGCGATCACGTCATGGCAGCAGCCGTGCGTGCACGCCTCCCTCTTCGGTTCGCTGGCCCGCGGGGAAGCGGGACCGCGCTCCGACATCGATGTTCTCGTCGTGCGGCCTGCCCGCGTGCCGGTGGACGACCCGGTGTGGCAACGGCAACTCCACGACCTTGAACTTCGAGCGGCACGTTGGACGGGCAACCCGTTGGCATGGTTCGAAACCACTGAAGGGGATCTCCTCCGTGCTATGGATGGCACTGAGGAACCTGTTGTGTCTTTATGGCGCGATGACGCAGTGAACCTGGCCGGGGAGCCCCTGACGTCCCTGCTGACCCGCATCTCCGGTGCCGCGGCGACGGTCGGAAGATGAGTCCCGGCCGGATGTTGACGCGGCCACGGAGCGCACCCTCGGGAGGTGACCCGGTACGCCAGCAGCGTCGTGCTCCCGGTCGCCCTACGCGTCGCTGGTCGACTCCTCCAGGCTGCCGCGTGCGACGTGGGCACGGGTCTCGGCGTACATCCGCTGGATGTAGTTCTCCAGCTCCGTCACCTCGACGCGCCACTGACCGCGGCCCCCGACCTTGATCGCGGGCAGGTCGCCGGACCGCACGAGGGCGTACGCCTGCGCCGACGAGATGTTGAGGATCTCCGCGACCTCCGTCAACGGCAGGAAACGCGGTGCCATGGCTGACCTTCCTGACGGCTGGGCGGACTGACAGACTGCGGGGTCGATCGCAGTGTTCGTCGCAGTCTGTCACGTTCGGTCGGCTACGAGCGTTGCCGCCTGTGGGCTGGGGACGACGAGTGCGGCGATTGGTGGTCGTTTGCCAGGATGTGGCCACCGGACCGGGAGTCGAAGGGGGAGGTGGCCGCTCGTGACAAAGGCCAGCCAGCTGCCGAGCGTGCCCGCACAGCGCCTGCGCATGCCGTCATGGCGGGACCCGCGCCTGGCCGTCGGCGTGGTCCTGGTCCTGCTGTCTGTGGTGCTGGGCGCTCGCGTCGTGGCCGCCGCCGACGACACCCGACCGGTCTGGGCCGCCGCCCGCACGCTCACCCCCGGCGACCGGGTGGGCCCGGACGACGTGCGCGCGGTCGACGTCCGGATCACCGAGGGGCAGGACTCCTACCTGCCCGCCACGGGGCCCCTGCCGGACGGGCTCGTGGCTCTGCGCACCGTCGGCCAGGGCGAGTTGCTGGCCCGCTCGGGTGTCGGCGCAGTGGAAGGGGTCGACGTCCGGCCCGTCGCCATCCCCATCGACGGGGCGCTTCCGACCGGGCTCACCAAGGGCTCCCGCGTCGACGTGTGGGTCGCCAGGCCCGACCCCGAGCGTGCCGGTGCGTTCACCCAGCCCGAACGGCTGGTCCGGGCCGCCGAGGTGGCGGAGGTGACCGAGACCGGAGGTACGCTCGGCGCCGGCCGCGGCGTGACCGTCCAGGTCCTGGTCGCCGAGTCTGAGCTGCCCGAGATCCTCGGCGCGCTTGCGAACGGCTCGCACGTGTCGGTCGTCCTGCTCCCGGGCGCGGGCACGTGAAGCTGCCCGTCCTCACCGCCGTCACCGGCGCCTGGGAGGCGCCGCTGGTCAGCGGGCTCGAGTCCGCCGCCACTGGTGTTGCCGTCGTCCGCCGCTGCGTGGACCTCGCCGACCTGCTCGCCTCGGCCGCCAGCGGCCGGGCCCAGGCGGTCATCCTCAGCGCCGACCTGCGACGGCTCGACCGCGACGCGCTCGCCCACCTCGCGACCGCCGGCCTCGCGGTCGTCGGCCTGCACGGGCCCGGCGAGGAGCAGCAGGGCAGCCGGCTGCGCGCGCTCGGCGTGACGCACGTGCTGCCGGCCGACGCACCACCGGAGGACATCGCCGAGGCCGTCGAGACCGCGGTGCGCGACCTGCGTGACGGCGTCCAGGAGGCGACGAAGACCCGCCACGTCGGGATGCCGGCGTCCGCGCCCGACCCGGCCGCGCTCGCCGACCCCGCCGCCTCGCTCGCACCGATCCCGTACGCAGCGGCGGACGAGGACGACGACACGCACTCGGGTGCGGACGCTGCCGGCAGTGCACCCGGGCAGGTGATCGCCGTCTGGGGACCGGCGGGTGCCCCCGGCCGGACCACGGTCGCGGTGACGCTCGCCGCGGAGCTGGCGGCGCTCGGTGAGCCGACCCTGCTCGTGGACGCGGACACCTACGCGGCGAGCGTCGCGCAGACGCTCGGCGTGCTCGACGAGGCTCCGGGGTTGGCCGCTGCCTGCCGCGCCGCGTCGACCGGGTCGCTCGGCGCCGACCTGCTCGCCCGGCTGGCCCCGCAGGTGACCGCCGGTCTGAGGATCCTCACGGGGATCGGACGGTCCAGCCGCTGGCCGGAGGTGGGCGCCACCGCGCTGGAGGCGGTCTGGCCGGTGGCCCGCCAGGTCGCGCGCTGGGTCGTGGTCGACTGCGGCTTCTGCCTCGAGCGCGACGAGGAGCTCTCCTTCGACACCGCCGCGCCGCGGCGGAACGCCGCCACGCTGGCGGCCCTGGAGGAGGCGGACGTGGTGCTCGCCGTCGGCGCCGGCGACCCGGTCGGGCTGCAGCGTCTCGTCCGTGGGCTCAGCGAGCTGCGCGAGGTGGTGCCGAGCGCGGCTCCCCGGGTCGTGGTGACCCGGGTGCGCTCGTCGGCGGTGGGGTCCGGTCCGCAGCGGCGGATCTGTGAGGCGCTCGGCCGGTACGCCGGCGTCGAGGACCCCGTCCTCGTGCCGGACGACCGCGCGGCCTGTGACGCGGCGCTGCTCGCGGGGCGCAGCCTCACCGAGCACGCCCCCTCATCGCCTGCGCGCCGTGCCCTCGCCGGCCTTGCCGCAGGCATGGTCCCGGCGACGGCGAGCAGCGTGGTGCAGCCGGCGACGGAGACGCCGCCGCACGCAACGGGTATGACGCGGCGGCGGCTGCGGGGCAGGATGACGGGGTGACCACCTCCTCGAGCGCCGTTGGAGCCGGGCTGCAGGCCCTGGTAGTGGACTGGGGCGGTGTGCTGACCACCCCTCTTCGCGGTGCGATGGCGGCGTGGTGCGAGGCCGAGGGCGTCGACCGGCAGCACTGGGGCGACCTGCTCCGCGAGTGGCGGCTGGCGCAGGCGGAGGCCGGGGAGGGCCCGGAGGCGGGGCCGGTCGCCGAGCTTGAGCGCGGCGAGATCACCGCCGAGGAGTTCGAGGCGCTCGTCGCCGAGGACCTCGGCCGTCGCGGCTCGCCGGTCAGCGCGGCGGGTCTGCTCGGCCGGATGCTCGCGGGCCTGCAGGAGCGCGAGGAGGCGATGTTCGACCTCGTGCGCCGGGCCAAGGAGGCCGGCCTCCGGACAGCCCTGTTGTCGAACTCCTGGGGCAACACCTACGACCGCACCGGCTGGGAGGTGTTCGACGCGGTCGTGATCTCCGGTGAGGTGGGCATGCGGAAGCCGGAGCGGCGGATCTTCGCCTACACCAGCGACCTGCTGGAGCTGAGCCCTGCGCAGTGCGTGATGGTGGACGACCTGCCCTGGAACGTCGAGGGGGCCCGGGCCGCCGGGATGGCTGCGGTCCTGCACCAGGACGTGACCACGACCGCGACCCGGCTGGAGGAGATGCTGGCGGTCCGCCTGCGGTGACGCGCCGCGGCTGGGGGGATGAACCCGGTACTACCGGCGGGTAACGTTGGCCTCGATGGCCCATCCGATGGTTCCCGCGGAACAGGTGCGAGAACGGCGGCGAGAGGAGGAGCCGCGGTGTCTGACCGGCTGACCCCTTTCGACGTGTCGTTCCTGTACCTGGAGGACGCCAGCACCGTCATGCACGTCGGGTCGGTGATGACGTTCGCCTGTCCGCCGGGGGGACTGGACTTCGAGCGGTTGCTGCGCCACATCAAGGCGCGTATCGCGTTCGTGCCGCGCTACCGGCAGCGGGTGCGATGGGTGCCCGGTCGGCTGGCCAACCCCGTGTGGGTGGACGACGAGCGCTTCGACATCAGCTACCACGTCCGGCGCTCCGCTCTCCCCAGGCCGGGCACCGAGGAGCAGCTGCGCGAGCTGGTCGCCCGGGTTCAGCCGCGGCAGCTGGACCGGCGCCGCCCACTGTGGGAGCTCTACGTGGTCGAGGGCCTGGAGGACGACGGGTTCGCCGTCATCACCAAGACGCATCAGGCCCTGGTCGACGGCGTCAACGCCGTGGACCTGGCGCAGGTCGTGCTCGACGAGAGCGCCGACCCGCCCGCCCCGCCACCGGACACGTGGAGACCGAGCCCCGAGCCCTCCCTGGTCGAGCTGGTGACGGCTGCGCTGATGGACACGGTGCGCCGGCCGACCGAGCTGGTGGACACCGTCAGGTCAAGCCTCGGCGACTTCCGGGTGACGGCCGCGAAGGCAGCCGACGCGCTGGGCGGCCTTGCCATCGTCGCCCGGACAGCGACCCGCCCCGCACCCGAGACCCCGCTCAACGTGCCGATCGGGACCCACCGTCGGTTCAGCACCGTGGCGGCTGACCTGGAGGACTTCCGCAAGATCCGCGACTACCACGCGAGGGGCGGGCGGCGCACCGGTTCCGGCCGGGGCCAGTCGCGCGCCGTCCGGGCACACATCACGGTCAACGACGTCGTGCTCGCCACGGTGGCCGGTGCGCTGCGCGCCTGGCTGCTCACGCGCGGTTCGCGCGTCGGCTCGACGACCGTGGTCCGGGCACTGGTGCCGCTCAGCGTCCTCGTCGACGACCCCGAGCACGGCACGACCCTGGGGTCGACCGTGGACGCCCATCTCGTCGACCTCCCGGTGGGCGAGCCCAGTGCGGCTCTGCGCCTGCAGCAGGTCGCCTACCAGATGGCGGCCCACGCCGACAGCGGCCGGGCGGTCGGGGCGAAGAGGCTGGCCGGGATGGCGGGTTTCGCGCCGCCGACGCTGCACTCCCTGGGCACCCGGGTGGCCGGGAGCCTGTCCCGGCGCCTGTTCAACGTGGTGATCACGAACGTGCCCGGCCCGCAGCAGCCGCTGTACGCGGCGGGCGCGCGAATGCTGTCGACCTACCCGGTGATCCCGCTGGCGAAGCAGCAGGCGCTCGCGATCGGGTTGACCTCCTACGACGGCGGCGTCTACTTCGGGCTCCATGCGGACCGGGACGCGATGTCGGACGTCGACGTCCTGGGCCAGTGCGTCGAGGACGCACTGGTCGAGCTGCGGGAGACGGTCCGGTGAGGTGGGGCCTCGTCCTCGGCGGTGGCGGCGTCCTCGGCGGCGCATGGATGGTCGGCGCCCTGTGCGCCTTGCAGGAGGTGCACGGCCTCGACCCGCGTGAGGCCGAGATGATCGTCGGCACGTCGGCCGGCTCCCTGGTCGGAGCGCTGCTCGGCGCGGGGGTGAACACGCAGGAGCTGCGGGCGCACCAGCTGGGCGAGGGGGCCTCCTCCGGTGCGCTGGCCGCTCTCGAGTGGGACTACGAGGCGGCGACCGGCGGTCCGGCGCCCTCGCGGCCGAGGCTTGTCCCCGGCTCCACCGGCATCGTGACCCGGCACGTCCGCCGCCTGCGGGAGCTGCCCCCGACCGCCGTGCTCGCGGCCCTGACACCGGAGGGCCGCGGGTCGCTGGCGACGGTGGGGCGGCTGGTGCGTGATGTGCTGGCCGCGAGCGGGTCGGACCCGCACGGGTGGTCCGCGCATCCGGGTGTGCGGGTCACGGCGATGGACTACGAGACCGGCCGCCGCGTCGTCTTCGGCGATGCGACCATGCCGCGCGCACCGCTGTTCGCGGCGGTGACGGCGTCCTGCGCCATCCCCGGCTGGTACTCGCCGGTCGTCATCGACGGCATCCGCTACGTGGACGGCGGCGCCTGCTCCTCCACGAACGTGGACGTCCTCGCCGGGCACGGGCTGGACCACGTCTTCGTGCTGGCCCCCATGGTGTCGTTCGCCATGGACCACCCCTCGAACGTGCAGGCGCGCATGGAGCGAGCCTGGCGCTCGCGCGTGACCCGCCGCTGCCTGCACGAGGTCGACAAGCTGCACGCCACCGGGACGGACGTCACCGTGGTCGGCCCGGGTCCGGAGGACCTGCAGGCGATGGGCGCGAACCTGATGGCGGTCGAGCGCCGCCGTGTCGTTCTCGACACCGCCATGCACACCACCCTTGCCGCGCTGAGGGATCCCCAGCCGATCGAGCGCCACTCGGGTGCCGACACCACCGTGAAGGACGTCGGGTGATGCGGGTGTACCTGCCGGCGACCTTGTCGCAGCTGGCCGAGGTGGAGCGCACCGGTTCGTACACCCTGCCGCCGGGGTCGACCGCCCACGCCGTCACCCCGGCCTTGCGTGAGTGGTACACCGAGGGGGACACCGAGGAGCTGGAGTACGTCGCCCTGCTCGAGGCCGCCGGGTCGTCGTTGCGCGCGCTCGCGGCAGATCCCGACGCCCCACGCCGTCGCGTGGTCCTCGCGGCCGACGTGGCAGACGGCATCGTCCGCCCTGCGCCTGAGATGGCCACGTCCGCAGTGAGACTGGCCAGCGCCGTCCCTCTCACGGACGTCGTGAGCATCCACGTCGACGAGGACGACGCCGTGTCGGATGTCGCCGCTGCCGTCGACGCGCTCGCGGCAGCCGATGCCGGGGACGACGACGCCCAGTTCACCGTGGACTCTGCTGACGGTCACGACCTGCTGTGGTACGACGTCACCGAGATCAAGGAACTGCTGGCCTGAAGCTTGAGGCGCCGAAACCCACCGACCTACAAGGCGTTTCGGCGGGCGATGTCAGCCAGCACCTTGGCGCTGCGCTTGGGGATCCTCTGCTGCGTGGAGTAGTCCACGTAGACCACCCCGAACCTCTTGCTGTAGCCGAAGGCCCACTCGAAGTTGTCGAGCAGCGACCACGCCAGGTAGCCGCGCACGTCCACGCCGGCCTCGATGGCGTCGTGGACGGCGCCCAGGTGGGTGCGCAGGTACTCGACCCGCTCGGTGTCGTCCACGGAACCGCCGGACACCTCGTCGTCCCACGCGGACCCGTTCTCGGTGATGACGATCGGCACCGGAGGGTACTCGGCTGAGAGACGAATCAGCAGGTCCCGGAACGTATCTGGTGTGATCTCCCAGCCCATCGCAGTCATCGGCAGGTCCCGCCGCACCACGCGCGCGACCGGCGCCCCGACCGCCCAGGCCAGCCTGTCGGCGTCCCCCTGCGGTTCCTCGGCCGCGACCTGCGCGCTGGTGTAGTAGTTGACGCCGAGCACGTCGATCGGCGCGCCGATCAGCTCGAGGTCCCCGTCGCGCACGTGGTCTGCGAGGCCGAACGGCTCGAGGTCACGAGCGACGTCCGTGGGGTAGCGGCCGTGCAGCAGCGGGTCGAGGAAGAGCCGGTTCTGCAGCCCGTCGAGGCGCCGCACCAGGTCCACGTCGTCCCGCCGGTCGGGCCGTGCGGGCTCGAACGGCTGCAGGTTGACGGTGATGCCGGCGTCCGTGACCCCTGCCTCGCGCAGCGCGCGCAGGCCGAGCCCGTGCGCCAGGAGCAGATGGTGGACGGCGGCCACCGCGGCCCGCGGGTCGGTGCGGCCGGGTGCGTGGTGACCGGAGGCGTAACCCAGGAAGGCCGAGCACCAGGGCTCGTTGAGGGTGGTCCAGGTGTCGACGCGGTCGCCGAGCGCCTCGCGCACGGTGAGCACGTACTCGGCGAAGCGGTAGGCGGTGTCGCGGTTGGTCCAGCCGCCGGCGTCCTCGAGGGCTTGGGGCAGGTCCCAGTGGTAGAGCGTGACCCAGGGGCGGATCCCCTTCTCCAGCAAGGCATCGACGAGCCGGGCGTAGAAGTCGATGCCCCTGGGGTTGGGCGCGCCGGCGTCCGGACGGACACGGGGCCAGGCGACGGAGAACCGGTAGGTGTCGAGCCCGAGGCTCGCGAGCAGCTCGACGTCCTGCGGCATCCGGTGGTAGTGGTCGCACGCGGGGTCGCCGGTGTCGCCTCCCAGGACGGCGCCGGGCTTCCGGCAGAACACGTCCCAGATGGAGTCCGTGCGGCCGTCCGCGCCGGTCGAACCCTCGATCTGGAACGCCGCCGTCGCGGCGCCCCACCGGAAGTGGTCGGGAAACGCAGCCATGCCTGCGATCATGCAGCACCGGCGGTCACGGCCGGCCGCGGGAGGTTCCGCGGCGAGTTCTCGAAAGCGGCCCGGAAGGGTGACACGATGTGCTCGACAGGCCGACGAGCGACGACGCTGCGGGGCGACGCTGCGTGGCGGCGCCACCGAGACGACGCGAGACGAGGAGACCGGAGTGGACGGCGTGACGCAGGTGCCGATGCCCCTGAACGAGCCGGTGCTGGGCTACGCGCCCGGCAGCGAGGAGCGGGCCGGGTTGGAGAAGCGGCTCGCCGAGCTGTGGGCCGAGCGTCCCGACCTGCCGAACTGGATCGGCGGCCGCGAGGAGATGGGCGGCGGCCGGCGGACCCGCGTGGTGGCCCCGTTCGACCACCAGCACGTGCTCGGTGTGATGAAGCAGGCGAACCAGGCCGACGCCCGGGCTGCGATCGACGCCGCGAAGGCTGCCGGGCCGATGTGGCGCGACCTGTCCTACGACGACCGGGCCGCGATCTTCCTCAAGGCCGCCGAGCTGCTCAGCGGCCCGTGGCGCTTCACCCTGAACGCCGCGACGATGCTGGGCCAGGCGAAGACCGCGGTGCAGGCGGAGATCGACGCCGCCTGCGAGCTGATCGACTTCTGGCGGTTCAACGTCTACTACGGCCGGCAGATCCTCGCCGAGCAGCCCGTCGCCAACTCCAAGGGCGTCTGGAACCGCCTCGACCACCGCCCCCTGGAGGGATTCGTGTACGCGGTGACGCCGTTCAACTTCACGGCGATCGCAGGCAACCTGCCGACCGCGCCCGCGCTGATGGGCAACACAGTGGTCTGGAAGCCCTCTCCGACACAGGCTCTGGCCGCCCATTACACGATGCTGCTGCTGCAGGCGGCCGGTCTGCCGCCCGGTGTGATCAACCTGGTCCACGGTGACGGGATCGCCGTCTCCGAGGTGGCGCTGGCCGACCCGGACCTCGCCGGCATCCACTTCACCGGCTCCACCCCGACGTTCCAGCTCCTCTGGCGCACAGTCGGTGTCAACCTCTCCACCTACCGGTCCTACCCCCGGATCGTGGGTGAGACCGGCGGCAAGGACTTCGTCGTCGCGCACGCCAGCGCCGACGTCGACGTCCTGCGGACCGCGCTCATCCGAGGTGCCTTCGAGTACCAGGGCCAGAAGTGCTCGGCCGCCTCGCGCGCCTACGTGCCGCGGAGCGTCTGGCGCCGGATGAAGGACGAGCTGGTTGACGTCACCGAGTCGATCAGCATGGGCGCGACGACCGACTTCGACAACTTCATGTCGGCGGTCATCGACGAGCGCGCGTTCGCCAAGCACAAGGCCGCGATCGACCGGGCGCACTCCCACTCTGACGCGAAGATCCTCGCCGGCGGCACCTACGACGACAGCGTCGGCTACTTCGTCCGCCCCACCATCGTGGAGATGAGCGATCCGGCGGACGAGATGTTCACGACCGAGTACTTCGGCCCCATTCTCGCCGTCCACGTCTTCCCCGACCGCCAGTTCGACCGCGTCGTGGAGCAGATGGAAGCCGTCGCCGACTACGCCCTCACCGGCTCGGTCATCGCCCAGGACCGGCGTGCCATCGCCAAGGCGACCCAGGCGCTGCGGTACGCCGCCGGCAACTTCTACATCAACGACAAGCCGACGGGTGCAGTCGTCGGGCAGCAGCCGTTCGGTGGGGCCCGGGCGTCGGGCACGAACGACAAGGCCGGTGCCCCGCAGAACCTCATGCGGTGGACGTCGACCCGCTCCATCAAGGAGACGTTCGTCCCGCCGACCGACTACCGCTACCCGCACATGGGCTGACATGCGCATCCCCGGCCTGAGCGACGGCGCGCTGGTCACGGACCCCGACGTCCTGGCCGGGTACAGCCGTGACCGGGATCCGTGGTCGCCGGCCGGGACGCCGTCCGCCCTCGTCCGTGCCGCGGGCCGGGACGACGTGGTGGCGGTGATGAATTGGGCTGCGGCACACCGAGTGCCGCTGGTGCCGCGTGGTGCCGGGTCGGGGCTTGCCGGCGCGGCGAACGCGATCGACGGGTGCGTCGTCCTCAGCCTGGAGCGGATGCGCGCGATCAGGGAGATCGACGACGCGGACCTCGTGGCGGTCGTCGAGCCCGGTGTCGTCAACGCCGACCTCAAGCGCGCCGCCGCGGCCACGGGGCTGTTCTACGCACCCGACCCGGGCTCGTTCGAGTTCTGCACCATCGGCGGCAACGTCGCCACGAACGCGGGCGGGCTGTGCTGCGTGAAGTACGGGGTGACCCGCGACGCCGTCCTCGGGCTCGAGGTGGTGCTGGCCGACGGGCGGGTGCTGCGCACGGGCGGGCGCACCGTCAAGGACGTCGCCGGCCTGGACCTGACGCGCTTGTTCGTGGGCAGCGAAGGGATGCTGGGCGTCGTCACGGAGGTGACGCTTCGGCTGCTGCCCGCCCGGCCCGCCCCCGGCACGCTGGTCGCCACCTTCGACGACCTCGTCTGCGCCGGCGACGCCGTGTCGCGTGTGGTCGCGTCCGGTCGACCCAGCATGTGCGAGCTGATGGACGACGTCACCATCGCGGCCGTCGAGGCGTTCCGGCCGATGGGCCTGGACCCCTCGGCCCGCGCGCTGCTCCTGATCCAGTCGGACGCCGGCCCCGGCGCCTGCGACCTGGAGTGCGAGCAGTTCTCCGCCGCCTGCGAGAAGGCCGGTGCCACGTTCGTCATGGCCACGCAGGACCGGGCCGAGGGCGAGCTGCTCACGGCGGCGAGGCGGATGGCCGTCAGCGCCCTGGAGGCGCAGGGCGGCTGGGTGCTCGACGACGTGGGTGTGCCGCTGTCACGGATGGCGGACCTCGTCGCCGCGTGCGGCGCCGTGGGGGAGCGGCACGGCGTCCAGGTCGCGACGTTCGGGCACGCCGGCGACGGCAACATGCACCCGACGATCGTGTTCGACCAGGACGACCCGGGTGCCCGCGACCGTGCCCGCGCGGCTTTCGACGCGATCGTGGACGCCGCCCTGCAGCTCGGCGGGACCATCACCGGCGAGCACGGGGTCGGGTTGATGAAGCGACGCCACCTGGTCCGGCAGGTGGGCGAGGTTCACCTGGACGTGCAGAGGGCGGTCAAGGAGGCGCTCGACCCGCTGGGCATCCTCAACCCGGGCAAATCACTCGGCTGATCGGGTAGCTCCGTAGAACAGACCTCCCGTCGCCGTTCCCGCGGTCTGTGCGACGTTCCGTCCGCGACACGCCGGCGTGTCGTGCACCAGACGTCGCACAGAACACCACCGTCGTCCGGCAGAGTGGGGTGCGCGTACCGGCGGATGTCAGGCGAACCAGGCGGTGCCGACCTTCTGCTGCTGGCGGATCGCTCCCTCGATGGCAGGCCGTGCCGCCTCCTCGAGCTTGCCCCCGATCAGCGGGACCGCCGCCTTCAGCTCCCCGTCGACGGTCTCGGTGGTGCCCGTGGCGGTCGGCGACAGCAGCAGGCTGCCGTGCAGCCGCAACGGGGCACCGTGGACCTCCACGGTGATGGTGCCCCGTCGTACACCGCCGTCCTCCTCGGCGTGCCACTCGTCGACCTGGCGGACCTTGACGGTGTCGCCGACGAACTTTCGGGCGAAGTCCGGGAACCCGTCGGTCGGCATCTGCCGCTCCGACGTCACGGTGAAGGGGCCCGACGCCTCGCCGGACACCTCCACCGTCGCCGACACCGCACCCATCCGCTCGGAGACCTGCTCGTAGAACGTCGGGTCGGCAAGCATCTTTGCGACCTTCGCCGGCGGGGCCGCGTACTGGAACTCATCGTGGATGCGCACGGGCGAGAGGCTAGCGGGACGCGGCGCTCTCGCGAGTCGGAAGCTACCGGTGGGCAGGGCCGCCGGCCTCGGCCGCCAGCACCGCGGCGAGCACGGCGTGGCGCGCCGCTGCAAGAGCGTGGACGGGTGCGTCGACGCGCCGTGCGAACCGCCGGGCGCCCTCCTGCGCCTCCTCCCGGGCACGGGACGCGAGGCGCTGGCCCTCCGGGACCCGCCCGGCGTAGGCCTCGGCCTCCTCCACCAAGTAGGCGCCCGAGGGCATCCGCACGGTGGCGTCGTCCGACAGCTCCAGCCCGTGCCGGTGGCAGTAGTTCTCCGCCTCGACGGACAGCGAGCGCGCGTACTGCAGGTCGACCGAGTACTCCTGCAACGCGTGGGCGCAGGTGGTCAGCGCCTCGGCGGTGTCGTCGAGGGCGTGCAGCTGGGTCCGCAAGGCGGAGCGAAAGGCATCGCCGGCGGCGCCCCGCCAGTCGAGCAGCGCCTGCTGCGCACCGCTCAGGGTCGCCCGCCGGCCACGCAGCACGTCCGCGCAGCGATGCAGGTCCGCGGCGAGGGACGACAGCGACGCCGGGTCTCCTGGCGCCAGCCGGGTCACCGGCCGCCCTCCTCCCCCAGCCGCCGTAGGGCGCGGACCACCTGCTCCTCGGTGCCGCGGTAGCGAGCGGTGGTCAGCGCGAGCATCCGGGACGACTCGTCCAGCGCGGTGGCAAGCGCCCCCATGGTGTCGATCGCGCCGCCATGAACCTGGACGACGGCGTCCGGTGCGGGCGGCAAGCCAGGGTCGGGGGCGTGCCGCAGCACGCCGGCGGCGGCGTCCCGCAGGTCGGCGGAGGCGAGCAGGAGCGCCGACCCGACCGTCGCCATGGCGTCGACGTCGACGCTGACCCCGCTCGTCTCGGCACCGCTCGTACCCGGACCGCTCGTGTCGCCCGCCGTCCCCGACCCGCTCACCCTGCGAGCCTAACGAGGGCACGCTGCGGCCGTGTCCGAGTCGGGAGCCGCCTGTGGACGACGGCCGCTATAGGCTCGACCCGACACGCAACGGCGCGTGTCCCAGGCGCGGTGCTGAGGTGGTAGCCAGTCATGTCCCCGACCCCCGAGCAGACTCGTGAGGCGGTCCTGGCACGAGCCGTCGAGGCAGCCGAACACCACGCGGAAGAGCCGGGTCTCGCCAGCTACCTGACCAGGTACTACAAGCACGTCCCGGACGAGGACCTGCGGCAGCGTGACCCCGTCGACCTGGCGGGCGCTGCCCTCAGCCAGCTGCACCTGGCCCAGCAGCGCGAGCCGGGCAAGGCCAAGATCCGCGTCCTCACCCCGACGGTGGACGACTGCGGGTGGCAGACGGGCCACACCGTGGTCGAGATCGCCACCGACGACATGCCGTTCCTGGTCGACTCGGTGGCGAGCGAGCTGTCGCGGCAGAAGCGGGGCATCCACCTCGTCGTCCACCCCACGTTCGTCGTTCGGCGCAGCATCACCGGCGAGCTGCTCGAGCTCCTGGACACCTCGCCCTCGTCGGTCGCGACGGGCACCCGTGACCCGAGCTGGCCGGACGACGCGATCGTCGAGTCGTGGATGCACCTGGAGATCGACCGGGAGAGCGATCAGAACCAGATCGACGGCATCGTCAGGAGCCTGCGCAAGGTCCTGGAGGACGTGCGCTCCGCCGTCGAGGACTGGCCGAAGATGCACCGCAAGGCCCGCGAGATCGCCGAGGAGCTCCGCACCCACCCGCCCGCGGGCCTGGAGAACCAGGCCGCCGAGGCGGGCCGGCTCCTCGACTGGCTCGCCCAGGACAACTTCACGTTCCTCGGCTACCGCGAGTACGACCTGGAGGGGCAGGAGGGGGAGGAGCGGCTGGAGCCGGTGGCGGGCACCGGGCTGGGCATCCTGCGCTACGACTCCCCGCGCTCACGCAGCTTCGAACGGCTGTCACCTGCGGTGCGGGCGAAGGCGCGCGAGCGCACGGTGCTCGTCCTGACCGAGGCCAACTCCCGGTCGACGGTCCACCGGCCCGCCTACCTGGACTACGTGGGGGTGAAGCGGTTCGACGCGGACGGCAACGTGGTGGGCGAGCGTCGTTTCCTCGGCCTGCTCACGTCCGCCGCCTACACCGAGAGCGTGCGGCGCATCCCGCTGGTCGAGAAGCGGGTGGCGGAGGTGCTGTCGCGTGCCGGTTTCGCTCCCGACAGCCACTCCGGCAAGGACCTGCTCGCGATCCTCGAGACCTACCCGCGGGACGAGCTGCTGCAGACCGAGGTCGACGACCTCTACACCATCTCGATGGCAGTCCTGCACCTGCAGGAGCGCCGCCGCACGCGCCTGTTCACCCGGATCGACCCGTACGGGCGGTACGTGTCGTGCCTGGTCTTCCTGCCCCGCGACCGGTACACGACCCAGGTCCGGCTCCGGATGGAGCAGATCCTGCGGGAGTACTTCGACGCCACCTCCGTCGACTACACCACGAGGGTCAGCGAGTCGGTCCTGGCACGACTGCACTTCGTCGTCCGGCTCCGCCCCGGCTACGACCTCGGGGACGTCGACACCGAGGGGCTGGAACAGCGCCTGGTCGAGGCGACCCGCACCTGGACCGAGGACCTCGCGGACGCCGCCCGGGCCGACCTCGGCGAGGAGGAGGCCGCGCGGCTGCTGCGGGAATGGGCCGACGCCTTTCCCGAGGGGTACAAGGAGGACTTCCCCGCGCGCGTCGCGGTCGGCGACCTGAAGCGCATCGAGACGTTGCGCCACCCCCGCGTCGAACAGGACGACACCGCCCGGGCCGGGCTGGCGATCAACCTCTACGAGCCCGTCGGTGCGGCGGCGGACCAGCGTCGGTTCAAGATGTTCCGGCTCGAGCCGCTCTCGCTCACTGAGGTCTTGCCGTTCTTCCGCAACCTCGGGGTCGAGGTCACCGACGAACGACCGTACGAGCTGAACCGGCGCGACGGGCAGGTCGCCTACATCTACGACTTCGGCCTGCGGTACTCAGGGCTGCCGGTCACCGACACCTCCCGCGATCTGTTCACCGACTGCTTCGCGGCCGCCTGGCAGGGCCGCACCGAGTCGGACGGCCTGGACCGGCTGGTCCTCGGCGCCGGGCTCACCTGGCGGCAGGTGGTGATGCTGCGGGCGTACACGAAGTACCTGCGGCAGACCGGGTCCACCTTCAGCCAGGACTACGTCGAGACCACCCTGCTCACGAACGTGGAGATCGTGCGCAGCCTTGTGCGCCTCTTCGAGGCGCGCTTCGACCCCGACCGCGACCTGGACGACGAGGGGCGCGCCGAGCTGTCGGCCGCGCTCGTCGAGGAGGTCACCGGCGACCTCGACACGGTGCAGAGCCTCGACGCGGACCGCATCCTGAGGTCCTTCCTCGGGATGATCAACGCGACGCTGCGCACGAACTTCTACCAGCTTGCCGACGGCCGGCCCAAGGACTACGTCTCCTTCAAGCTGGACCCCAAACGGGTACCGGACCTGCCCGACCCGAGGCCGGCCTACGAGATCTGGGTGTACTCGCCGCGCGTCGAGGGAGTGCACCTGCGCTTCGGCGCCGTCGCCCGCGGCGGGTTGCGGTGGAGCGACCGCCGCGAGGACTTCCGCACCGAGATCCTCGGCCTGGTGAAGGCGCAGATGGTGAAGAACGCCGTCATCGTGCCGACGGGGGCGAAGGGCGGGTTCGTGGGCAAGCGGCTGCCCGACCCCAGCGACCGCGAGGCATGGATGGCGGAGGGCATCGCCTGCTACCGCACCCTTATCTCCGCGCTCCTCGACGTCACGGACAACCTGGTTATCGAGGGCGAAGGTCACCGCGTGGTCCCGCCGCCACGAGTGGTCCGGCACGACGGGGACGACACCTACCTCGTCGTCGCGGCGGACAAGGGCACGGCGAGCTTCTCCGACATCGCCAACTCCGTCGCCGCTGACTACGGCTTCTGGCTCGGTGACGCCTTCGCGTCCGGGGGCTCTGTGGGCTACGACCACAAGGCGATGGGCATCACCGCCCGGGGCGCCTGGGAGTCGGTCAAACGCCACTTCCGGGAACTGGGCCTGGACACTCAGGCCGAGGACTTCACCGTCGTCGGGGTCGGCGACATGAGCGGGGACGTGTTCGGCAACGGCATGCTGCTGAGCGAGCACATCCGGCTCGTCGCGGCGTTCGACCACCGCCACGTCTTCCTGGACCCTGACCCCGACGCGGCGGCCTCGTACGCCGAGCGGCGCCGACTGTTCGACACACCCCGCTCGTCATGGGCCGACTACGACCGGTCCGTCATCAGCGAGGGCGGAGGGGTCTACCCGCGCACCGCCAAGTCCGTGCCGATCAGCCCGCAGGTCCGGGCCCGCCTCGGCCTGGGCAAGGACGTCACCTCCCTGACGCCTCCGGAGCTGATCCGGGCGGTGCTGTCCGCCCCCGTGGACCTGCTCTGGAACGGCGGCATCGGTACGTACGTGAAGGCGTCGACCGAGTCCGACGCGCAGGTGGGGGACAAGAGCAACGACGCCATCCGCATCAACGGCGCCGACCTCCGGGTGAGGGTGGTCGGCGAAGGCGGCAACCTGGGGTTCACCCAGCTCGGCCGGATCGAGGCGGCCCTGCACGGCGTGCGGATCAACACCGACGCGATCGACAACTCCGCCGGGGTCGACTGCTCCGACCACGAGGTCAACATCAAGATCATGCTGGACCAGGTCGTCGCCGACGGTGACCTGACGGTGAAGCAACGCAACCAGCTGCTGGTGGAGATGACCGACGAGGTCGCCCGGCTGGTGCTGCGCGACAACTACGAGCAGAACGTCCTGCTGGGCAACGCGCGGCGGCAGGCCCCGTCGATGCTCCCGGTGCACAAACGGTTCATCCGGTTCCTGGAGGAGGAGGGCCCGCTCGACCGGGCGCTGGAGTTCCTGCCCAGCGACGCCCAGCTGCGGGAGCGGCAGGCCGAGGAGCTCGGTCTGACCTCACCGGAGTTCGCGGTGCTGGTCGCCTACGCCAAGATCACCCTGGCCGACGCGGTGCTGAACAGCGACCTGCCGGACGACCCCTGGTTCCAGCGGGTGCTCCGCGAGTACTTCCCCCAGCAGGTCGCCGAACGCTACGACGACCGGCTGCCCCAGCACCCGCTGCGGCGGCAGATCGTCACGACCTGGGTCGTCAACGACCTGGTCAACCGCGGGGGCATCACGTTCGCGTTCCGGGCGCGTGAGGAGACGGGCGCCTCTCCCGAGCAGGTGGTGCGCGCTTACGTCATCAGCCGGGAGGTGTTCGGCCTTGCCGAGTACGTGTCGGCGGTGGAGAGCCTGGACAACAGGGTCCCGACCGACGTCCAGACCGACATGTACCTGGAGTTCCGCCGGCTGCTGGACCGCAGCGTCCGCTGGTTCCTGCAGAACCGGCCCGACCGGCTCGACGTCGCCGCGGAGATCGAGCGCTTCCAGCCGACCGCGGAGAAGCATCGCAGCACCATGGCGGACCTGTTGAGCGGCAGCGAGCTGAAGCGGTTGCGCCGCAACGCCGACGACTATGTCAGCTGCGGGGTGCCCGAGGACCTGGCCGTGCGTGTCGCCGGATTGCTCGATGAGTTCTCGCTGCTCGACGCACGTGACATCGCGGTGTCGATGGACCTGGACCAGGAGCAGGTCACGAACCTGTACTTCGCGCTGTCCGAGCGGTACGGCATCGACGCCATGCTCGCAAGGATCAGCAAGCTGCCGCGCACGAACCGATGGGAGGCGCTTGCGCGCGGGGCCCTGCGGGACGACCTGTACGCGGCCCTCGAGGCGCTGACCAGGGCAGTGCTCGCGAACGGCGACGGCAAGGAGCCGAGCGAGCAGATCGCCGCCTGGGAGGAGGCGAACGCCAGCCAGCTGAGGCGGGTCACCGCCACGATCGACGAGGTCCGCCGCCTCGACGTCAGCGACCTGGCCTCGATCTCGGTCGCGCTGCGCCAGCTGCGCAGCGTCATCCGGTCGGCGGGCGCCAGCTGATCCCCACCACTCAGCTGATCCCCACCACTCAGCAGATCCCCACCACTCAGCAGTTGATCATGAAATCCCGGTTCACCCCAAACCGGGATCTCGTGATCAACTCCATGGCTGGAGCAGTGCCGGACCACCGTCAGCCGGGTCGTAGCCTGGTCGCGTGCCGACGCTGAACGACCTGGTCCGCCGCCACGGCGACCTGGACGACGCCGAGCGCGAGTGGCTGCACCTGCTGGTCGGTGACTGGCAGCTGATCGCGGACCTGTCGTTCGCCGACCTCGTTCTCTGGCTGCCGACCGCCGCGCACGACGAGTACGTCGCGGTGGCGCACTGCCGGCCCAGCACCGGAGCGACCGTCTACTACGAGGACCAGGTGGGCCGGCGCCTGCTGCGGGGCCGGCGTCCACAGCTGGATCGGGCCCTGGACGAGGGGCGCATCTGCCGGGAACGTGACCCCGAGTGGTTGCGTGACATCCCGGTGCGGGAGGAGGCCATCCCCGTGGTCCGCCGGGGCCGCGCCCTCGCCGTCCTCGCCCGGCACACCAACCTGGCCGCGGCCCGCACCCCGAGCCGCCTGGAGCTGACCTATCTCCAGTGCGCCGACGCGCTCGTCGGGATGGTCGCGTCCGGGCACTTCCCGACAGTGGACGCACCGACCGGGGTTCGCCGCGGTGCCCCCCGCGTCGGGGACGGCCTGATCACGGTGGACGAGGAGGGAACCGTCGTCTACTCCAGCCCGAACGCGCTCGCGGACTACCACCGGCTCGGTCTCGTCGGCGATCTCGTCGGACGGTCGCTGGGGGAGGTGACCAGCTCCCTGCTGGACGACGACACACCGGTCGACGAGTCCCTCGCGCTGGTGGTCAGCGGCCGGAGGCCCGCTCGGGCGGAGGTCCACGCCGGCGGCGCGGCCCTGTCGCTCCGCTCGATCCCGCTGGTCACGGACCGCGTGCGGACGGGCGCGATCGTCCTGTGCCGGGACGTCTCGGAGCTGCGGCGCCGCGAGCAGGAGCTGCTCACCAAGGACGCCACCATCCGGGAGATCCACCACCGGGTGAAGAACAACCTGCAGACGGTGGCGGCCCTGCTGCGGCTGCAGGCTCGCCGGATCAGGCAACCCGAGGCCCGGCAGGCGCTGCAGGAGGCGATCCGCCGCGTCGGCACCATCGCCCGGGTTCACGAAACCTTGTCGCAGCGGCTGGAGGAGACGGTCGACTTCGACCAGCTGCTGGACAACGGTCTCCTGCTCGTGGAGGACCTGGCGGGAGCCGCGGACGTCGCCGCGGTCCGGGAGGGGCAGGTCGGCACGCTCGTCGCCGAGGACGCCACAGCCCTTGCGCTGGTGCTGACCGAGCTGGTCAGCAACGCCGTCGAGCACGGGCTGGCCGGCCGTCCCGGCAAGGTCGTGGTGCGAACCGAGCGGGAGGGCCAGCGGCTGCGGGTGGCCGTCGAGGACGACGGGCCGGGCTTTCCCCCAGGCTTCACCCCCGGCGAGGCCGGACTCGGCACCCAGATCGTCACCGCGCTCGTGACGGGTGAGCTGCGGGGCACGATCCACTGGAACGGTGCCGGTGCTCGGGGGGGTGCACGGGTCGTGGTGGACGTCCGGCTCCGCGAGCGGCGTGGTGGGCAGGGCCGCTGAAGTCATGCGGAATGCAGGGCCGCTGACGTCGTGCGGATGCGCGGGGACCCGCGGGGAGTGCGAAGGGGGCGACCCGCATCCTGCGGACCGCCCCCTTCGGAGGATCAGAAAATCAGCTGGCGCGCCGGGCCCGGGCGTTGCGCCGCGTCAGGGCGCGTCGCTCATCCTCGGACAGGCCGCCCCAGACGCCGGCGTCCTGCCCGTTCTCCAAGGCCCACTTCAGACAGATCTCCCGAACCTCGCAGCGTCGACAAACCGCCTTGGCCTCCTCGATCTGGAGTAGCGCCGGGCCGGTGTTCCCGATCTGGAAGAACAGCTCGGGGTCCTCGTCGAGGCAAGCAGCGCGGTGGCGCCAGTCCATGGGGGATCTACTCCTTTGTGAATGTGTTCACGAGGTCACGCGCTACTAAGGGGCACCAGTGGTGCTGGGCCCCTCGTGCGATCTAGGGTCACACGAAGTGGCTGAGCGCCACAAGGGGTGAGTTCGAACATTTCCGCGCGACCGGGTGAGTGCTTGCTCACAGGTGAGCGCGTCGGTGTTCGAGGGGCTGGTGGTGCTGGGTCGGTGTGCGATGGGTGGTGTTCGCCGGGTCGGCTCGGTGGCCGGGTTCGTCGCGTCGCCAGACCCGGTTGGGTGAACCGGACCGGCCACCATCCGCAACGGCTCGCCGCAGGTTGGTGTTCCCGCATGGCAGGGTACGGTTCCCCCGTGGCGCCGTCCGAAACCTCATCGTTTCGGCGACCGTCCATCGCCTTGCAGGCCGTGGTCGCGGCCGTGCTGCTCGAGGCCGTGATCCTGGTCGGTGTGGCCGTCTTCTTCGTCGTCGAGATCTTCATCGCCCGACCGGCGGACGCCGTCGCCGCAGCCGTGATCGCTGCCCTCGCGCTGCTGGTCGGGGCCTTTCTCGGTCTGTGCGCGCGAGCCCTGCGGGCCGGCAGGCGGTGGGCCCGTTCCCCGGTGATCACCTGGCAGCTGCTCATGGTGCTCGGGGTCGTCCCGTCGCTGATGGGGGAGCGGTGGTACGCGGCGGTGCCGTTGCTGGCCCTCGGCCTCGTCGCCGGCGGTGGGCTGCTGCTACCCGCCGTCGTGAAGGAGACGACGGGGTCCGGGGAGCCACCCGCCCTCTAGCTAGACCCTCCAGACCCCAGACCCCAAACCCCACCCCATCGTGATCATGAAATCCCGGTTCACGTCTGAACCGAGATTTCGTGATCAACTCAATGAGGGGGTGGTCAGGTCTCGGTCAGGCCGTCGCGCAAGGTGGCCAGGCTGCGCGTGAGCAACCGCGACACGTGCATCTGGGACAGCCCAACCTCTGCGGCGATCTGCGACTGCGACATCCCGCGCACGAACCGCAGGGCGATGATCCGCCGTTCCCTCGCCGGGAGCGCCTTGAGCAGGGGCCGCAGGGCCTCCCGGTTCTCCACCCCGAGGAGCCGGTCGTCGTCGACCCCGAGCTGGGCGTCGTCCACCTCCGTCTCCAGCGGCACCGTCGAGTAGGCGCCGGCCGACTCCAGCCCCTCGAGGACCGTGTCGACGTCGAGGTCCGCCCGCTTGGCCACCTCGGCGGCGGTCGGTGCCCGGCCGAGCTCGTGCGTCAGCTCCTCCTGCACGTCCGCGACGGTCCGGGACAGCTCCTGCAGCCGCCGGGGCACCCGGACGGCCCACCCGCGGTCGCGGAAGTGCCGCCGGATCTCGCCGAGGATGGTGGGAACGGCGAACGACGACAGCGGCACCTGCCGGTCGGGGTCGTACCGGTCGATGGCCTTGATCAGGCCGATCGTGCCCACCTGGACGAGGTCGTCGAGAGGCTCCCCGCGCCCCGCGTACCGGCGGGCGAGGTGCTGGACCAGCCCCAGGTGCGCCTCCACCACCTCGTCACGAAGCGCCGGCCGGTCCGGGTCGTCGGCCGGCATGGCAGCCAGCCGCTCCAGCGCGACCTGGGTCGCAGCCCCGCCCCCCGCGGTCATCGACGGCTCACCGACCCCGCAGCGACCGTTCGTGCCGCAGCCGGACCCAGGTGCCGCCGTCCACCGTCCCCGTCTCCACCTCGCCGGCCAGCGCCTCCAGCACCGCCCAGGCGAAGCTGTGCGGCTCCGGCAGGGTGGCGGCCGGCCCGGTGACGCGCACCGACAAGGCGTCCGGCTCGATCGTGAACCCGGCGACCAGCTCGGCGTTCTCGCCACCACCCTCCATCAGCAGGGCGGCGGCCTCGTCGACGGCGATCCGCAGGTCCTCGATCTCGTCCAGCGTCATGTCGAGGCGGGCGGCGAGCCCGGCCGTGGCCGTTCGCAGCACGGCGAGGTACGCCGGAGCGGCGGGTACCCGCAGCACGACCTCCTCGGTCTCCCCAGCGTGGTCGGCTCGTTCTGCAACGGGCACCTGATCCTCCCTTTCCACCGGCGTGACCATTGTGCGGGTGCCCGCTACCGGCTGCTCTCCAGTGCCTCGCCGTCCAGGCGCCACACCGTCCACTCGTCCTGCGGCACGGCACCGAGGGAGCGGTAGAAGCCGTGGGCCGGCTCGTTCCAGTCCAGCACCCACCACTCGAGGCGCGCGTAGCCCTTCGCGCGGCACTCCTCGGCCAGGCTCTCCAGCAGCATCCGGCCGGCGCCGAGCCCCCGGAACTGCGGGCGGACGAACAGGTCCTCCAGCCAGATGCCGTGCCTGCCCCGCCACGTGGAGAAGGTCAGGTACCACAGGGCCATCCCGATGACCTCGGTCCCGCCGTCTGCGTTGCTGACCTCGGCGACGTGGCAGAACACGCGGGGGTCCGGGCCGAACAGGGCGGCGTCGAAGTCCGCCGGCACGGCCTCGACCGCGTCGGGCTCGCGCTCGTAGATCGCCAGCTCCCGGACGAGGGCGTCGATGACGGGGACGTCGTCCCGCCGGGCCGGCCGGACGGTCACCTTCGTGGTGGGCCTGGTTGTCACGCGTTCTCCTCTGGCGGCATCTGTGGCTGCATCTGTGGCGGCACTGCGCCGGTCTCGCTGGTTTGTAGGGCGACCTGCACGGCGGTGAGTGCTCCGCGCCGGACGAGGAACCCGCGGCCGGGGTGCCGCTGGGTGCGGCGGGGCAGGCGAACGCCGAACACGTCGCCGTCAAGGTTGCCGCTCGGCCCCAGCAGCAGCCCGCTCGCCCCCCTGCGGACGCTGACCGTCACCCCGTGGTACCGGCCGACGAGCTCCGGGGTGGACCCGGCGAGGACGAGGACGTCACGGCAGGCCGGCAACCGGTCGAGCAGGCCGAGCAGGACCGGCTCGTACGGGCCGCCGTCCAGCTGGTCGGCGTCGTCGACCACGACGGCGAGTGGCCGGCCCGGCTCCCGGCCGCCGGCCAGCAGCGCGGCCAACTTGTCGTCGTCCCCGATCCCGAAGTGCCCCACCGCCTCCACGAGGTCCGACAGGACCGACGGGGACGGCGCCACGGCGGCGACATCGAAACCTTGCGAGAGCAGTCCGTGGGCGATCGTGAGGAGGGCGGTCGAGCGGCCCGAGCCGGGGTGGCCGGCGACGACGAGCTTGCGGCCGTGGACGGCGAGGTCGAACCCGACGATCGACACGTCCTCGTCGCCGAGCCCGACCGGGATGAACCCCGGGCAGGCGTCGGCTGCCCTCGTGACCTCGTCGAGGGCCACCGCGGCGGGCATCGGGGGAACGGTGAAGGGCGGGCGGCCGACGAGGTCCGCCCTGCGCCGGGCGATCTCCTCGACGGCCGTGGACTGGCTGGCGGCGCCGAGGTCGGCGCCGAGCACCGCCACCTGGAGCAGGTGCGCGGAACGGTCCTGGACGAGATGGCCCCGGCCCGGCGGCATCTGCCTCGGGACCTCGCGGGCAGGGACACCGGCGATCACCGCGTCGGTGGGATCGGCGAGGCGCAGGACGACACGCCGGGGCAGGATGCTGGCGAGCTGGCCGGTCAGCACGCCGCGCTCACCCGAGACCACGGTGAGCAGACCGACACCGGGGCCGGAGCGCACAAGCTGCTGGACCAGGTCGAGGGCCTTGCCCATGTCGACGTCCTCATTGGCGTGCTGCAGCGCCTCCCAGCCGTCGATGAGCAGGAGCAGGTAGGGGAGCGGATCCGCCAAACCACCTGTGGCGAGCACCTTCTGACGCCGGCCCACCTCCTCGGTCAGGCGCCCGAGCAGGCGTGCCGTGCGTTCGGTGTCGTCGACGGCGACGACGGCGCCGGTGTGCGGCAGGGCCTCCAGAGCGGCGAGGCCGCCGCCCGAGTCGATGGCGTAGACGGCGACCTCGGACGGGCTGTGCCGGTCGGCTGCCGTGGCCGCGATCGTCCGGAGCAGGGTCGTCCGGCCGGAGCGGGCGGTGCCGGCGACCGCCAGACAGCTGCTCCCAGCCAGGTCGAACGTCGCCGGCACCTGGCGCTGCTGGCCGGGAAGGTCGAGCAGAGCGCAGGGGACCGCCCATTCCTGGCTGCCGGCTCCGGCGTCGGGCGCGAGGTCCTGCGCCCTCACCACGTCCGGCAGCGGCGGGAGCCACGGGCTCGGCGGGGGAGTGGCACCGAGCCGGGTCGCCGCAGCCCGAAGCGCGCCGACGACCTTGGCCAGGTCCGTCGGCCCGTCGTGGGTGGGCGGGGCGACGGACCTGGGCGGCGGGTCGCCGAGCGTCGGCCACGGGGTCCGGCG
Organism: Actinomycetales bacterium; assembly: GCA_030149025.1. Classification (GTDB taxonomy): domain Bacteria; phylum Actinomycetota; class Actinomycetes; order Actinomycetales; family BWSM-131; genus BWSM-131. The sequence continues at coordinate 26,492 of JASBSH010000200.1, forward strand.
CACCGTCACGGGAGTCGGGGCGTCGCCCGGTGCGCGGCCGCCCACCCGCGCGGTCTGGAACTCCACCAGCGGGCCGGAACCGGTACGGCGCAGCGCCCGTCCGGGTGTCCGTTCGCTGATCGCGGCGGCGTCGGGCGCCTCGACGACGTCCACGGAGTCGACCGGGTCGCGAACACGGAGGGCGATGCGGAGGTTGACGTTGGCCTTGATGTCCGCGCTCACGATGCCGCCCGGCCGTTGGGTGGCGAGCACCAGGTGGATGCCGAGCGAGCGCCCGACCGCGGCGATCCGCACCAGCCCGTCGAGGAACTCCGGCAGCTCCTCTGCCAGCACCCGGAACTCGTCGATGACGAGGACGAGCCGGCCGAGGCGCGGTGGTGCATCGTGCCTTCGGCCGGCCGCCGCGGCGTCGACCAGTGCCTGGTAGTCCTCCAGATCCTTCGCCCCGTGCGCGGACAGCAGCCGCTCGCGCCGGGTCACCTCGGCGGTCAGCGACTCCAGCGCGCGCCGGGTCAGGTCCTCGTCGAGGTCCGTCACCAGACCGAGGGTGTGCGGCAACCGGGCGCAGTCCGCGAACGCTGAGCCGCCCTTGTAGTCGACGAGGACGAACCCGAGCTCGTCCGGCCGGTTGGCGACCGCCAGCGAGGCGATCAGGGTTTGCAGCAGCTCGGACTTGCCGGACCCTGTGGTGCCTCCGACGAGGGCGTGCGGCCCGTCCAGGCGAAGGTCGGCGACGTGCGGACCCGCCGCCGAGACACCCAGCAGCGCGGCGGTCGACCGCGGCCGGGAGCGCCAGGCATCCGCCACGGCGGCTGGGTCCGTGGGGTCGGTCAGGGCCAGACCACGCATGACGTCGAGCAGCCGCGCGGAGTCCGGGACGGCGCCGCCGGCGTTCTCCGGTGTCGCGTCCCGCAACGGGGCAAGGGCACGCGCGAGCCGCTCGAACCAGCGGGCGGAGGCCAGGTCGGCCACCACGCCGTCCAGCGGCTCATGCCCGGCGACCGTCACCCGCAGCCGTGTGCCGACCTCGCCTGTGACCAGGACGGTCCCGCGGCACTCGACGGGCAGCCGGGCGGGATCGGCGTCGAGACAGACGAAGTGGATGCCCACGCTCGGCCCGAGCTCCAGCAACCGGGACACGCCCGGCACGGTGCGGAGCCGCTGTGCGCCGTCCAGCAGCACGACGACGCGAGGGCCGCTCCAGTGACCGTGCCCGGCGTGCGCCGAGAGCCTTGGTGTGGATGAAAGCCGCTGTTCCAGAAGGTTGTTCAGCTCCGCGACGCGGCGCTGCACCTGCTGGGGGTTCATCCCGACCAGGTTCTCGCAGACCCCCGCAACACCTGCCCCGCCCTGGCCCGGCGCGAGCGCGTCGGGACGGCTGTGCGGAAGCCAGGCTGCCGGCGTCCAGTCGCCTCCGGCATGCATGGCGCCGGTCCGGCTGTCGACGCCGGGCAGGTGTCCTCTGTCGGCCGAGAGGACGACGAGGGTCACGTCCCGCGGGGAGTGCAGCGTCGCGATCTGGCCGAGCAGGGACCGGACCAGCGCCACAGTGCGTTCTCGGTGGCCGGCGATGCCGAGGACGCCGACCTGGTCCAGCGGCACGGTGACCGGCACGTCGTCGACCTGCGGTGTAGCCGGCTCACCGCCCGCGGGGTCATGGACGGCGATCTGCGCGGGGAGGGTGGCGGTGCCGACCCTCAGCTCGAGCAGGTCCGTGTCGTGACGGCGACGTTCCCAGATACGTTGCAGCGGGCCGGCGGCGACGCGCAGCAGCTCACCGTTGTCGGGTGCGCCGGCGCGCCTGCGCAGGGCCTCGGTGGCGACCGCCTCCTCGAGCCGCTGCTCGGCCTCGGCACGGGCGGTCTCGTACTCGGCGAGCTTGCTCCGGTAGTCCTTGCGTCCGGACACCTTGTCGCTCAAGGCGTTTCCGAGCATCATCACGGGCGTCATGAGCCCGAACAGCAGCGCGAGTGGGCTCCAGAAGAACGCGAGCGGCACAGCCACGACGACCGGCAGAACCATCGCCACGACCGGCACCCGGACGGCGCGTGGTTGCTCCGGAGCGGCCGGCAGCCGGATCTCCACGGGGTCGACCGGGGGCACGATGCGTGGCGAGCGGTTGAGGTCGACGTAGCCGTCCCCGCGCTCGTGCGTGGCGGCCTCGGCCGCTTCCGGTACGCGCAGCCGGAGCGTCGAGCCGCCGACGAGGACGGTCGAGCGCTCGGTGAGCGCGACCGGGGAGCCTTCGACCCTTTCGCCGTCCACCCAGGTGCTGTTCGTGGAGCCGAGGTCGCGGATCAGCACGCCGCCGACGGTGACGTCGATCTCGGCGTGGACGCGGGAGCAGTCGGGGTCGTCGATGCGCAGCACCGCCTCGCCCGCGCGGCCGAGCCGGTGCCGACCCGGCGTCAGCCGGTACACCTGCCCGGAGTCCGGTCCGCCGACGGCGTGCAGCTCGAGGAACCCGCCGACCCGGCCGCGTGCCCTGCCCGGCTCGCGCCCCCGACGGGCCACGGTGACGACGGCGCCGTTCAGCAGCGGCGGCAGCCCCAGGACGACTCCGGCGTCGAGCCTCGTTCCGTCGACGAACAGCGGCTCGTCGCTCGTCCCGTCGCGTCCGATGGCCTCGAGCAGCAGGGGGCGGAGCTCGTCGAAGGACGCGCCAGGGCCGGCGGTGACGGTCACGTCACTGCGCAACGCACCCCGGTCGGGGTCCACGACGGTGAACCGCATCCGCACGCCCGCATCCTGGCAGCAAGTCGCGTGTCCGTGTCGTGGCGCCTGTTGAAAACTCCCACCCTGCTCGTGATCTTGCACTTCTGCAGGCGCGTCCTGTCAGTACGACCACCTACCGTAAGGGCAATGACCACCCACACGATGTCGCCGCTGCCCTCGCTCACCCGCGAGCAGGTGCTCGCGCACAGGCTGCGCATGCACGGCCTCGACGGCAGCGCACCGGCCGGGTCCGGGGCCGCGGTCCTCGATCTCGGCGTCCAGGACACCGGACCGGACGGCGCGCGCTGGGCACTCGCCGTCCGCGGGGCAGAGCCGGCCATCGTGGACGGCGACACGCACGTCCTGCTGTGGACGTTGCGCGGGGCGCCGCACCTGTACCGGCGGGCGGACCTGCCGTCCGTCGCCGCAGCGGTCGCGCCGTTCTCCGACGCGGACGCGGGCAAGCGCCATCTACGACGCGTCCAAGCCGCTCAAGGCTGCCGGCATCGGCAACCTGGAGGCGTTCGACGCGATCGCGGCGGCGATGCGCGAGATCGTGGTCAGGCCGATGCTCAAGGGCGAGGTGTCGGCGGCGCTGGCGTCGATGATGGGCGAGCCGTACCTGCGCTTCTGCCGCCCGTGCAATGCAACGCACCTGTACGAGATGCCGTTCCGGCTGGCGACGATCCGAGCGGGCCTGGAGCTGCGGCCCGGCACCTCTCCGCCTGTGCTGCAACGCATTCCGGGGTTCACGGTGGCCCTCGGGCCGAACCCGGAGCATGACGTGGTCCGCGGCTACCTGCACCTGTTCGGCCCTGCCACGCCAAAGCAGGCGGCTGAGTTCATCGACGCTCCGGTCGTGGACGTCAAGGCGACGTGGCCGCAGGACGCCGTACCGGTGCCCGTCGTGGTGACCGGGCAGCAGGGTCAGCGGGCCGAGCAGCGCTGGGTCCTGGAGGACGACCTGGACTCGGTGCGCCGTCCGGAGGTGGGCAACGACACCCAGGTTCGCCTGGTCGGCCCCTTCGACCGTACCTGCAGGTGCGGGACCGGCAGTTGCTGGTCCGTGACACCGATCGCGCGAAGGAGCTGTGGCGGACGCTCGGTCGCCCGGGCGCCGTCCTGGTCGGGCCGGAGGTTGCCGGGACGTGGCGTCCGCGCGCGTCGGGGCGCAAGCTGCGTGTCGCCGTCCGGATGTGGGGCGAGGTGCCCCGAGCGGTGTGGAAGCGCGTCGAGGAGCAGGCCGAGCGGCTGGCGGCGTTCCGTGGTGTCACCCTGGCCGAGGTTGCGGCGGAGTAGGGTCCGCGCAACCGAGAGCTAACTGGGTGTGTCTATTGAGGCCCACGGCCCTCATCTGCCGATGAGCGGATGTGTCTCCGTAGTGCATCGCATTCGGCGCCCGCAGCCAGCGCTTGGCCACTCAGTCGGCCTTGGGGACGACACACCGTGCTCCGGCTCCCTAGCGGAGCGGGGTAGGCCGAGGTTGTCGGCGGTCGCGGCCCAACTGGCCGACAGGTGCAGGGCGTCCTGGGTGGGCGATCCGGGCTCGGCGGTGTAGAGCAGGAGGCTCTGGCTGGGGTCGGCGGGCAGGGGAAAGGACTCCAAGGGCAGGTCGAGGTCGCCGACGACGGGATGGTGCAGGAGCTTGACGCCTCACGACCGACCGGCTGTCGGCGAACCGAAACTTTGCTCTGGTTGCGATGCTCGGCATCCTCGGACTGCGGAGCTTCGAGGCCACTGGAAGCGACATCACGGACCTCGGCGAGGAACACCCTGCGAGACGTCCAGATCGCGGCCCGACACGCCGACTCCCGCACCACCATGCGGTACGGCCGAGCTCGCCAGAACCTCGACCGCCGCCCCAACTACATCCTCGCCGCGTACATGGCCTCGGGGACGTGACATCCCCCGGTCACTGATGGCCGTCCGAGCGCTAACCTCGTGGGCGTGACGTTCACACGGATCACGCTCGACCCCGCCGTGATGGCTGGCGTGCCCACCCTGCGTGGACTCCGGATCCCCGTCGCCACCGTCGTCGCCATGGTCGCAGACGGCATGACCACCGAAGAGATCCTCGCCGAGCTACCTGACCTGGAGGCCGAGGACGTCGCCGAGGCCCTCCGCTACGCCGCAGAGGAACTCCGGGAGCGGCACCTGCCGCTGCGGCCGTCCGCATGAGGCTGCTACGACGGGCGACGCCCCGGCGGGCCGAACAACTGGCCGCGCTGCTCCTGGCGAACCTCGATCAGCTGACCGATGACCTCCTCGCCGGCGCCATCGTCGTCGTCACCGACGTCGACCTGCGCGTCCGCCGCCTACCAATCCCACCAGCTGGCTGATCAACAAGCTTTGACCGACCGCCGCCGGACTAGAACATCCTCAGCTGCCGCGTTCCGCGCGGTTCGGGGTGCGGTCACGAGACGAGCGCGACTGGGCGCGGTTGGCTCGTTCTTGCGACAGCTGGCGCAACACGGTGGCGTTGCAGGCGACCTCGAGCCAGTCGGTCGCTGAGGTGGCAGACCCCGCCGGTCATCGGCGTGCTTACGGCCGCGCTTACCTGGTCGCCGGGGGCGCAATAGTAGGGACCGGCCCAGTCAGACCGATCGCGCCGGGAGCGACGCAGCGAGCTGGTCCACCTGACGCTGCAGGTCAGCCCGGAGCGATGAGATTCGTTTCAAATCCTGCTCACCGGCCAGGACGGCGCGCAGCGCCTGCACCAGCTGCTCACCTCCGGCACGCAGCAACGCGACCCGC
>JASBSH010000211.1 GCA_030149025.1 Actinomycetales bacterium
TCACCGGCGCGCGGGCCGGCGGTCTCCACGAGGAACTCCACGGTGCCGGCGTTGACGTACCCGAGCTCCTCGGCGAACCGGACGGCGTCGGCGCAGAGCCGGTCACGCAGCTGCGGGTCCAGGTTGGGGGCCGGCGCGATCTCGATGACCTTCTGATGTCTGCGCTGCAGGGAGCAGTCCCGCTCGAAGAGGTGCACGGTCTCACCGGTCGCGTCGGCGAGGATCTGCACCTCGATGTGCCGGGGCCGGGCGACCGCCTGCTCCAGGTAGACGGTCGGGTCGCCGAACGCGCCCTCCGCCTCCCGCATCGCCGTGTGCAGCGCCTCCTCGAGCGCTTCCGGCCCATCCACGCGGCGCATCCCGCGCCCACCGCCGCCGGCGACCGCCTTGACGAACACCGGGAAGCCGACGTCCGAGGCAGCGGCCAGCAGTTCCTGCGCGTCGGCCGACGGGGCGCTCGAGGCGAGGGTGGGGATCCCGGCGCGCCTGGCGGCGTCCAATGCCTTGACCTTGTTGCCCGCCAGCTGGAGGACGTGCGCGTCCGGGCCGACGAACGTGATCCCGGCGTCCGCGCACGCCTGGGCGAGCCGGGGGTTCTCGGACAGGAACCCGTAGCCGGGGTACACGGCGTCCGCCCCGGACTCCCGGGCGACGCGGATGATCTCGTCGACGTCGAGGTACGCCCGGACCGGGTGGCCCTCCTCCCCGATGCGGTAGGACTCGTCCGCCTTGATGCGGTGCACCGCGTTGCGGTCCTCGTACGGGTACACCGCCACGGTTCTCGCGCCCAGCTCGTAGGCGGCGCGAAAGGCTCGGACGGCGATCTCACCGCGGTTCGCCACAAGGACCTTGTTGAACACCGGCGACCTCCTGAAGGCGGCGTGCTGCTGTACCCCCGGACTGCTGTCCCCCGAGACGGCGACATTACCGACGGCGCCCACCATGCAGGACGGGTCGTTCCGTCATATGGACGCTCGATGCGGGGCCGCCGGTGTCGACGGCTCAGGACGAAACGTGGACGCCTTCAGGGATTCGGCACCTCCCACGTGTGCACCGGCTCGTTGCTGTGCATGTTCTGGCAGTACAGCTCCAGCATCGCGCGCAGCGCCTTGGCCCGGTCCAGCCCGCGCTGCTGCATCGCGCGCACGGTGTCGATCTGCCACGAGGCGCCGTTGCGGCCGGACTTCGCCCGCGCCTCGATGACGCCGAGGTACCGGTCGGCGACCTCACCGGCGACGCCCCACCGCTTGAGCCCCTCGGCGGCCATGGGCAGCAGCCGTCGCAGGACGAGCTCATCGACGGTCACCTCACCGGCCCCCGGCCAGTAGACGCGGGCGTCGATCCCCCGCTTGGCGCAGCTGAGGAAGTTCTCGTGCGCGCTGGAGAAGCTCATCTTGGTCCACAGCGGGCGGTCCTCCTCGGCCAGCACCCGCAGCGCCCCGTAGTAGAAAGCCGCGTTGGCCATCACGTCGATAACCGTGGGCCCCGCCGGCAGCACCCTGTTCTCGACCCGAAGGTGCGGGCGCCCGTCGACCACGTCGTACACCGGGCGGTTCCAGCGGTAGACCGTGCCGTTGTGCAGCCGCAGCTCCTGCAGCCTCGGCGTGCGCCCCTCCTCCAGCACTGCGACCGGGTCCTCGTCGGTGATCTCCGGTATCAGGGAGGGGAAGAAGCGCACGTTCTCCTCGAAAAGGTCGAAGATCGACGTGATCCAGCGCTCCCCGAAGAACACCCGGGGCCGGACCCCTTGGTTCTTCAGCTCCTGGGGTCTGGTGTCCGTCGCCTGCGCGAACAGCTCAGTGCGGGTCTCCGCCCACAGTTGCCGGCCGAAGAAGAACGGCGAGTTCGCCCCCATCGCCAGCTGCGGCCCGGCGAGCAGCTGGGCCGCGTTCCAGTTCGGGGCGAAGCGGGACGGCGAGACCTGCAGGTGCAGCTGCACGCTCGTGCAGGCGGACTCGGGCGCGATGGTGCGCGAGTACATCGCGAGGCGCTCGGCCCCCTGGATGTCGATCAGCAGGTCCTCGCCCCGTGAGGAGAAGATCGACTCGTTCAGCGCCGTGTAGCGGGTGGACTCGCTCATCCAGGCGCCCTCGAAGTGCTCCGGCATCACGGTGGGCAGGATCCCGATCATGACGATATGGGTTCCCAGCCCACGGGCATGGCTCTCGGCCGCGTTGAGCCTGTCCCGCAGGTCCTGCTCGAGCTCGAGGGCGGACCTGCCCGGCAGCGGTCTCGGCGGGACGTTCAGCTCGATGTTGTAGGCACCCAGCTAGGTCTGGAACGAGGGGTGGGCGATCTACTCGAGGACCGCCTTGTTCGACATGGTCGGTTGATAGTCGCCGTCGACCAGGTTCAGCTCGATCTCCAGGCCGGTCAGCGGCCGGTCGCTCTCGAACCCGCCCTCCCGCAGCATCCGCTCGAACACGTCCAGGCACAGCCGGACCTTCTCCCGGTACTGCTGCCGCTGCTGGCGCGAGAACCCACTGCTCGCGACTTCGTCGCCCATACGACTCGTGGTTCTCCTTCGTGTGGCCCGTCGGCCTCGAGTCCATCACAGGGCACCGTGACGCACCACCCGTTCGGACGGTGCTCGGCGCGGCTCCCCGGCGTTGTCGGTGGCCGCCCATAACCTCCCCGGCATGCGCATCCTCCACACGTCGGACTGGCACCTCGGCCGGTCCTTCCACCGCGTGGGGCTGCTGCACGCCCAGGCGGCCTTCCTCGACCACCTCGTCGACGTGGTGCGGGCCGAGAAGGTGGACGCCGTCGTGGTGGCCGGCGACGTGTTCGACCGCGCCCTCCCGTCGGTCGACGTGGTGCAGCTCCTGGACTACGGCCTCGACCGTCTGCTCGATACCGGCGCGAAGGTGCTGGTCACCAGCGGCAACCACGACTCCGCGGTCCGGCTCGGTTTCGGCGGCCGCCGCAGCGCCCGCGCCGGTCTGCACCTGAGGACACGCGCCCCCGACTCGTCGGTCCCTGTCCTGCTGTCCGACGACCACGGCGAGGTGGCGCTGTACGGCATCCCTTACCTGGAACCCTCGCTCGTCGCCGATGTCCTGGACTGCAGTCGATCCCACCAGGGGGTCCTGTCCGCGGCGATGGGCGCCGTGCGCGCGGACCTGGCACGGCGCCCCGGCGTCCGCTCCCTGGTCGCGGCGCACGCGTTCGTCACCGGCGGCGTGGCGAGCGAGAGCGAACGTGACATCTCCGTGGGCGGGGTGGGCGCCGTCCCCGTCTCCGTCTTCGAGGGCGTCGACTACGTCGCCCTCGGGCACCTGCACGGCCCGCAGGCCCTGGCGGAGTCGGTCCGGTACAGCGGCTCGCCGCTGCCCTACTCGTTCTCCGAGCGCACGCACCGCAAGCGCTCGTGGCTGGTGGACCTGGACATTGAATCCCGAGGTGACTCCCGCGGTCTGCCTCGAGCCCGCGTCGAGGAGGTGGAGACACCGGTCCACCGACGGCTCGCCTCGCTCCGCGGGCGGCTGGAGGACCTGCTCGCGGACGACGCGCTGCGCGAGCACGAGGACGCCTTCTGCCAGGTGGTCCTGACGGACGCCGTCCGGCCGCGGGACCCGATGGAGCGGCTGCGCAGGCGCTTCCCCCACACCCTGAGCCTGTCCTTCGAGCCGCAGGGCGCGGCGGACGAGCGAAGCTACGCGGCCCGGGTCGAGGGGCTGGGAGACCTGGACCTGTGCTGCTCGTTCGTCGCGCACGTGCGCGGCGAGGCGCCGGACGACGAGGAGCGGGTGCTGCTTCGCGACGCCCTGGAGGCGGGGCGCGTCGACGCTGCTGAGACGCCGAAGCCCCTGAGCCCGCCGGCTGCGGGGCAGCGGCCGGTGGCCGAGGAAGGCGCGGCGTGAGGCTCCATCGACTGCGGGTCCAGGCGTTCGGGCCGTTCGCCGACGCCCAGGAGGTCGATGTCGACGCCCTTGCCGCACACGGGCTGTTCCTGCTGCACGGCCCCACCGGCGCCGGGAAGAGCAGCGTCCTGGACGCGGTGTGCTTCGCCCTCTACGGCCGCGTACCGGGCGCCCGTGGCTCGACGTCGACTCTGCGCAGCGACCACGCTCCCGCGGACCTGTCCCCGCAGGTGCTGGTCGAGATCTCGGTCGGGGGGCGGAGGTTCGAGGTCACCCGCTCCCCCGCGTGGGAACGGCCGAAGAAGCGCGGCAACGGCACGACGACCGAACAAGCCTGGACGCTGCTCCGAGAGCTGGTCGGGGGCACCTGGCAGCCGCTCACCAACCGCAACGACGAGGCGTCACAGCTCATCACCGACGTCCTCGGGATGGGAATCGACCAGTTCACGAAGGTGGTGCTGCTGCCCCAGGGCGAGTTCGCCGCCTTCCTGCGCGCCTCGGCGGAGGAGCGTCGGCCGCTGCTGCAGCGGCTCTTCGGCACCGACAGGTTCGCCGATGTGGAGAGCCGGCTGGCCGAACAACGCCGCGACCTCGCCCGGAAGGTGGAGCACTCGGACGCCGACATCGACCGCCTGCTCGCTCAGGCCGCGCAGGCGGTCTCGCAGCTGCCCGGGCTGGGAGACGTCGCCGCTGAGACTGGTGGCTGTCCTGACGACCCCGTGGCGTACTGCGGCTCCCTGCTGGAGAGGGCGTCAGCGATCGCGGCGACCGCTCACAGCCGGCAGGACAAGGCTGCAGCCACCCGGGACCGTGCTCGGACCGAGTACGAGGAGCTGGCGGCGGCCCTTCACCGTGCGGACCGCCTGCAGAACGCGCTGGCCGAGCGAGAAGCCCTGGTCGAGGCGGAGGGCCTCGCCGCACAGGCCAAGGAGACGTTGCGGCTCGCTCGGGCCGCAGCCACCGTCAACGGTCACCTCGAGACCGTCGACTCGACTGCTGCTGACCTGCGGGCGGCAGAGGAGGCCCACGAACGAGCGCTGGTATCGGTCGCCGCCCTGGGTGAGGACGCTGAGCTGGCGCCCGACCAGCTGCAGGCACAAGCTCGCTCGCTGCGGGAGGAGGTCGGCACACTCGCGGCGCTGCTCGAGGTCGAGGCCCAGGCGGACCAGCTGCAGCAGCGGCTCACGCTTCTGAGGCGCAGGCGCGACTCGGCCATCGCCCGAGTCGCCGACCTGGAGGGCCAGCTCGAGGACTTCACAGCCCGTCGCCTGCAGCACGAACAGCGGCTGGTGGCCCTGGCCGGGCAGGCGGCAGACCTCGGCCCCGCGGAACAGGCGGCAGCCCAGGCGCAGACCGTGGTGGAGGCCGCAGAACGCTCAAAGGCACTGCGCGCCGACGTGGCCGACCTCATCGCCCGGCTGGTCGTCGCGACCGACGAGGCCCAGCAGGCCAAAGAGCACTGGCTCGAGCTGCGCGAGCGCCGGATCGCCGGGATGGCCGCCGAGCTGTCCCAGCAGCTGGAGGAAGGCGTGCCGTGCCCGGTGTGCGGTTCCCCGGAGCACCCTGCACCCGCACGCCCGGGCACGGCCGCAGTCAGTGCGGAGTCGGAGAGGCAGGCGCACGAGCGGTCCGACGAACTGTCCCGTGGGCGCGCCGGGGTCGCCGACGAGCTGGCCGGCGTGCGCGCGCGTCTCGCCCAGCAGGAGGCCCTGTGCGCCGGCCGGTCGGCCGAGGACGCTCGCGCCGAGGCTCTGGCAGCCACCGAACGCGTCACCGCCGCCCGTCGGGCCCACGCCGAGCGTGAACGAGCGCAGCAGGCGCTGGACGCATTGGCCAAGAAGGCGACGGCACTGACGGCCCAGCGGGAGGAGGCCGCGGAGACCGCCGCAGCCCTGGGCGCGGAGCTGGCCGAGGTCGAGCGCGGCGCGGCCGACCTCGACGCGCGCTGTCGATCCGCCCGCGGTGAGGACGAGTCGATCGCGGCGCGCCGCGAGCGGCTCCTGGCGGCGGCAGCCGCACTCGACGGGCTCGTCGCGGCGGGCGTGCGGCTGACCTCCGCACAGGCCACGTCGGCCCGCGCCCGCGAGCAGGCGGAGGTGGCGGCGCGAGCCGCAGGGTTCGCGGACCTCGACGCGGTGCGGGAGGCCGCCCTGCCTGACGAGGACTGTTCGGCGCTGGACGAGCAGGTCCGGGCGCATGCGGACGCCCTGGCCGGTGTGACGGCGCTCCTGAACGATGCTGAGATGCGAACCGCCGCCGAGGAAGGCGACGCACGGGCCGCCCAGGGTGTCGACGACGCGACGTTCCGCGCACGGGTCCAGACCTGCCGTGAGCAGCTGCGGGAGCACGAGAGCGAGGCGCAGTCGGCGGCCGAGGACCGGGCCGTCGCGGAAGGCGCCGTGCGCTCCCTGCAGCACCTGGCCGAGCAGGTCGCGGCCGAGGTCGCCGCGTCGGAGCCTCTGCGCCGACGGCACGCTGTGGTCGCCGATCTCGCCGGCTGTGCGGAGGGCACCGGCGGTGGCAACGTCAAGCGGATGAGGTTGTCCTCCTACGTCCTCGCCGCTCGGCTGGAGCAGGTTGCGGCGGCGGCGACGGTGCGGCTCGACCGGATGTCCGCCGGCCGCTACGCCCTGGTGCATTCCGACGCGGCGGAGCGTGGCGGTCGGCGGTCGGGCCTTGGGCTGCAGGTGGTCGACAGCTGGACCGGTCAGCAGCGTGACACCGCGACGCTGTCGGGGGGCGAGTCCTTCCTTGCGTCGCTGGCCCTCGCGCTCGGGCTCGCTGACGTGGTCCAGGCCGAGTCTGGTGGCACGGCCATCGAGACGCTCTTCGTCGACGAGGGGTTCGGCACCCTGGACCCGGAGACGCTCGACGAGGTCATGGCGGTGCTGGACGGGCTGCGCGACGGTGGCCGGGCGGTCGGTGTCATCAGCCACGTGGAGGAGCTGCGACAGCGGATCCCGGCCCGGCTCGAGGTCCTCAAGACGCGTACCGGGTCGCACCTGCGCCCCGAGCACCACGCCGCATGACGCAGCATGAACCATGCATGACCTTGTGACCGACGCGCCCAGCCCCTCCCTGCCGGCCGCCGTCGTGCTCGACCTGGACGGCGTGCTCGCCGACACCAGGCACCGGATGCACTTCATCGAGCGCAGGCCCAAGGACTGGGACGGCTTCTTCACGGCAGCGGTCCACGATCCGGTGCACCCCGAGGGCCTGGCGCTCGCGAGGTCGGCCGCGGACCGGGGACGGGCTGTCGTGTACCTGTCCGGCCGCCCGGAGCGGACTCGGCGGGACACCGTGGAGTGGCTGCGTCGCCAGGGTGCGCCCGACGGGGAGGTGTTGCTTCGTCGCGACGACGACAGGCGCCCCGCGCGGGTGGTCAAGATCGGTCACCTCCGGCGCCTGAACGAGCGCTTCGACGTCCAGGTGCTGGTCGACGACGACCCGGAGGTGGTCCGTGCGGTGCGCATGGCCCACCCGCGACTGGTCGACGAGGTCATGCTCGCGGACTGGCAACCGCGCGAGGCCGCCCTGCACCGTGCCCAGGAGCGGGAGGGCCGCACCTAGCCCCCACCCCTCGCCGTGATCATGAAATCCCGGTTCAGCGGTGAATTGGCGCGTCCGCTACATCGCGAACCGGCTTTCAGAATCCTCATCGGAGGGCGGTAGATCTCTTCCGCTCATGCTTGATATGCGGTCGTCGGGCAGCCTCGCCTGCGTAGTTTTACGGCCCGTAGGGCAAGTAGTCCTTTCGACGCCGCTTGTTCCGTGTCCAGAACGGCACGGGGAGGCACCCAACCGGGGCATTTACTTGGCTGGTCCGTTCCGTGACGCCGTTGGCCAGACGAACGGTCAACTGTGAGCGGTGGGGCCCAAAGACCTCGGAGACGTGACCGGCGATGGCCGCTTCCACGGCCGCCTCGACGAAGTCGATGTCCTGTGGATCTTTGGACAACTCCCAACGGCACGCGCCCTCCCCCATACCGAAGATCAGCGCGTCACCCCATTCAAGCCAGTAGAACGGGCAGGCGCCGGGACGAGGAACGACGCTGACAGAGGGCAAGTCGTCCTCGCCCCGCACGACGGTCTCCCGCCCGAAAACCTGTTCCAGATGGACCGCCAAAGCGCTCAGCCGTTCCTGAACTTGCTTGTGGCCCCGTGATTCACGTCGTCATCATGCCGCGGGAATGCCCGCTCATGCCGCTGTCTGTGCTGTGTGGCTTGAGCGACCTCCGTGGTCAGCGCACCGGCAACCATGTGACGATCGCGCCCGTGGCAATGAACGTGCGACTCCATGCCGCCGCGTTTCCTGTCCTGGCCGGAGACGACTCCGTTGAGGCGGCGAGCCGTCTGGAGCGCGTGGTGCTGGACGACTATCCGGACGATGAGCGACTTGACGACCTGCTCGAGGTCTTGGCGCTCTACGTACCCAGCCAGCCGCCTCCCCACACCGGGCAGGACCAGTTACGACAACGACCACCTTGCTGGCAGCCGCCCACCCGGGCCGGCACGACCTTGCCTTCGCCGATGAGGTGTTCCACGCCCGGTTCGTGAATCACTACCGGCCAGAAGGACGGGAGATCGTCGCGGACAGGGGTCCCGCCGCCGGCTTCAAAGCGTTCTACGGCGCGTTGCTTCAGGGCTTTCCGGACGCCACGATGACGATCAACGAGCAGATCCCCGAACGGGATCTGGTCGCGACCCGCAAAACCTTGCGAGGTACCCATCTGGGCGAGTTGTGGGGCCTTGCCACCGACGGGGAGGCGGATCGAGTTCGAGTTCATCGACTTCTTCCGGGTGGCCGACCGCCAGCTCATCGAGCATTGGACGTCGATGGACCTCATGACGCTGCGTGCCCAGATGCAGCCGGCTGTGGAGGACTGAGGCAGATTTCCGTTGCCTGTGCGCCGGAGGCGAACGTCGCCGTCGCCCGACGGCACGCTCGACAGGGTCCTCCTCCCACACGCCGCTTTCGCGTGGGCGCCCCTGGCCGGCTCTCACCAGTCGCGTCACCCGTGGATCGCTGACGTGGTCACGCTCGGCCCGCTCGATGAGCGCGCGCAGGAAAGTCTCGTCGATCCGCACCGGGACGACCTGTCCGGGACCGTCGCCGAGGAGCCGGCGGCGGCCGCGCTTGCGAAGTTGGTCGACGTCGTAGCCCCGCTCCGCTTCGTCTGCCCGGACCCACACATCCTGAAACTACGGTTCACCCCTGAACCGGGATTTCATGATCACGGGTCGAGGGGAGGGGTTCGCTGAGGGATCAGTCCTGGTCGGCGAGGTCCTCCATCGGCGGGCAGGCGCACATGAGGTTCCGGTCGCCGTAGGGCCCGTCGATCCGCCGCACCGGCGGCCAGTACTTGCGGGCGGGGCTGACACCGTCCGGGTATACCGCCTCGGAACGGCTGTAGGGGTGGTCCCAGTCGCCGACGAGCGACGCCGCGGTGTGCGGCGCGTTCCGCAGGGGGTTGTCCTCCCGGGGTAACTCACCCGATCCGACCTTGTCGATCTCCGCCTTGATGGCGGCCATCGCGTCGCAGAACCGGTCGAGTTCCGCCAGGTCCTCGGACTCCGTCGGCTCCACCATCAGCGTGCCGGCAACGGGGAACGACATCGTCGGTGCGTGGAAGCCGTAGTCGATCAGGCGCTTGGCCACGTCATCGACCGTCACGCCGGTTTCCTTCGTGATGGGCCGCAGGTCGATGATGCATTCGTGGGCGACCAGGCCGTTCATCCCGGTGTACAGCACCGGGTAGTGCTCCGAAAGCCGTGAGGCGAGGTAGTTGGCGGACAGGACGGCGACCTGCGTCGCCCGCTTCAGCCCGTCGGGTCCCATCATGGCGATGTAGGCCCACGAGATCGGCAGGATGTCCGCCGACCCGTAGGGAGCCTGCGACACCGGACCGACCGGGTGCCGGTCCGACATCGCGTCCGCCACGCTGCCGTGCAACTGCCGGGAGGGCAGGAACTCGACGAGGTGCTCCCGCACCCCGATCGGCCCGACCCCGGGACCTCCCCCGCCGTGCGGGATGCAGAAGGTCTTGTGGAGGTTCAGGTGCGACACGTCAGAGCCGAACCGCCCGGGCCGCGCGAGGCCCACCAACGCGTTCAGGTTCGCCCCGTCGACGTAGACCTGCCCGCCCGCGTCGTGCACCATCGCGCACAGCTCGGTGATGGACTCCTCGAACACACCGTGCGTCGACGGGTAGGTCACCATGATCGCGGCCAGATCGTCGCGGTGCTTGGAGACCTTCGCCTTGAGGTCGGCCATGTCGATGTTGCCCAGGTCGTCCGTCCCGACGGCGACCACCCGCAGACCGGCCATCACGGCGCTGGCCGCGTTTGTCCCGTGCGCCGAGGTCGGGATCAGGCACACCGTGCGCGCGTCCTCACCGCGGGATCGGTGGTACGCCCGTATCGCCAATAGCCCTGCGAGCTCCCCCTGCGAGCCGGCGTTGGGCTGCACGGACACGGCGGCGTAACCGGTGATCTCGGCCAGCCACGCCTCGAGCTGTCCGATCAGCCCTTGGTAGCCGAGGGTGTCGGTCGCGGGCGCGAACGGGTGCAGGTTCGCGAACTCCGGCCAGGTGATCGGCTCCATCTCGGCGGCCGCATTGAGTTTCATCGTGCACGAACCCAGCGGAATCATGCTGCGGTCCAACGCGATGTCCTTATCCGCCAGCGATCGCAGATATCGCATCATCTCCGTTTCGGTGCGGTACTTGGTGAAGGCGGGATGGGTCAGGAACTCGGACGTGCGGTTCGCTATGGCCGGTCCGTCGAACTCGCTGGCTGACGCCGCCCCGAAAGCCGACAGCACGGATTCGACGTGCTGCGCCGTGGTGGCCTCGTCGCAGGACACCGACACATGGTCGTCGTCGACCAGCCAGATGTTCACCGAGTGCGCCTTGGCGGCATCGCGGATCGCCGCCGCCCGGCCGGGCACCCGGACCAGCACCGTGTCGAAGAACGCGCGGTGCACGATCTCCACGCCGC